>CAMXXM010000258.1 GCA_947253195.1 uncultured Porphyromonas sp. | reverse complement strand
GGGACATTGTCGCTGTAGTGAAGGTAGTCGTAAGTCCCCTCCTCGTGGGAGTACATAAAGGCACCCATACGCTCAAATCGCTGCTCTCTGACAAAGTCCATCAGCTCCTCAAAGTCCTCGTCCGTCTCCTCCGGATGCCCTACCATCAGGGTGGTCCGGATCGCTATGCCGGGAATCTCCTCACGCATACGCCGTAGAAGCTCCTCCGTCTCCCGACGGGTCACTCCCCGTCGCATCACTCTGAGCATATGGTCGGAGGCGTGCTGAAGGGCAATATCGAGATACTTACAGACCTTGGGCTGCTCGCGCATCACCCTCAGGAGATCCATCGGGAACTGTGCAGGATAGCCATAGTGGAGCCTCACCCACTCGATCCCGTCGACCCGGCAGATATTCTCGATCAGCTCCGGCAGTCTTGGCTCCCCATAGAGATCCCGTCCGTAGTAGGTGAGATCCTGTGCGATGACGAGTAGCTCCTTCACGCCAGAGGCAGCCAGTCCCCTCACCTCCTCGAGGATCTCCTCCTCAGATCGGGAAATGTGTTTGCCGGTTATGATCGGGATGGCGCAGTAGGCGCAGTGCCGACTGCATCCTTCCGCAATCTTCAGGAAAGCATAGTGATCCGGCGTGGTCGTCAGGCGAGAGTCAGCGACAGTGGTGTGGTATGCCTTCCCCAGATTTGTGATCAGATCCTTCCAGTCAAACTTCCCATATATCCCATCCAGCTCCGGGATAGCCTCCCTCAGCTCCTCCCGGTATCGCTCACTGAGACAGCCCATGACATAGACCTGCCCCACCTGCCCCGAGGACTTACCGGAGACCACTTCGAGGATCATATCGATGCTCTCTTTCTTGGCACTCTCAATGAAGCCGCAGGTATTGACCACCACGATCTCGCCCTCCACCCTCTCGGGGTTATGGCAGACCGTGTAGCCACTCTCCGCAAATTGTCTCATGAGCCGCTCCGAGTCGATCAGGTTCTTGGAGCAGCCCATGGTGATGACGTCTACCCTATTCTTCCGCATAAGCCGAGCCGTCAGAGCGAACCCTCAAAGAGGGAGTCCACGAACTCTTCCTTATTGAAGAGCTGCAGGTCGGTCATCTGCTCCCCGAGACCAATGTACTTGACCGGGATCTTGAATTGGTCCGAAATGCCAATCACCACCCCACCCTTGGCAGTACCATCCAGCTTAGTGATGGCGAGGGTATTGACGTCGGTCGCCTCAGTAAATTGCTTGGCCTGCTCAAAGGCATTCTGCCCGGTGGAGCCGTCCAGCACCAGCAGGATCTCCTGCGGTGCCTCCGGATGAACCTTCTGCACCACTTTTCGGATCTTCGAGAGCTCATTCATCAGCCCCACCCTATTGTGGAGCCTCCCTGCAGTGTCGATGATGATCACGTCTGCTCCATTGGCCTTGCCGTGCTCGACAGTATCGTAGGCGACTGAGGCCGGGTCGGAGCCCATCTTCTGCTTGATGACAGGGACACCGACGCGCTCTCCCCAGATCTCCAGCTGCTCGATGGCCGCAGCTCGGAAGGTGTCCGCAGCCCCCAGCACCACATTGAGCCCCTCACTCTTATACTGATAGGCAAGCTTGCCGACGGTGGTGGTCTTACCCACACCATTGACTCCCACGACGAGGATCACGTAGGGCTTGATCTGCTTGGAGAGGTCAAAGGAGGTGCCATCCTCCGTCTCATTCTCTGCCAAGAGCGCCGCAATCTCCTCCTTAAGCAGTCGATTGAGCTCCCCGGTGCCCACATACTTATCCTGAGCGACACGCTTCTCGATCCGGTCAATGATCTTCAACGTCGTCTCCACGCCCACGTCACTGGTGATGAGTATCTCCTCGAGCTTATCAAGTACCTCGTCATCCACCTTGGACTTCCCCGCTACGGAGTGGGAGAGCTTGTCGAAAAAGCTCTGCTTCGTCTTCTCGAGACCGGTGTCCAGTGTCTCTTTCTTTTTCTTAGAGAATAATCCAAAAAATCCCATCGCTCAATATCTTTAATCCATTCTTGTCTTGTAATCCTCATACCCATAGGCTCGCAGCAGCTCCGGTGTACCATCGCTGTGGAGTAGGTAAATAGAGGGGTGAGAGATGCCATTGAACATAGTCGTCTTCACCGTCGTGTAGTGTATCATATCCTCGAATATCAGCCGCTCCCCCACCACCGGCTCATGGTCGAGGTACCAGTCGCCCACCACATCCCCGCTGAGACAGCTGTTGCCACCCACACGGTAAGGGCCGTAGGCATGCTCCTCGTCTTGCACCGTAGAGGCTCCCCGGATGACAGGCTGATACGGCATCTCGAGGCAGTCGGGCATATGGCAGGAGAAGGAGGCATCAATCATCAGTGTGGTGACACCACCACGGGTCACCCGGTCAAGGATCGTCGTGATGAGTGGCCCGGTCTGCCAAGCAAAGGCACTCCCCGGCTCCAGGATCACCCGCAGGTGTGGATCTGTCTCTTATACACATCTCCGAGCCCACGAGACCGTTATTCTAAT
>CAMXXM010000257.1 GCA_947253195.1 uncultured Porphyromonas sp. | reverse complement strand
CATAAGGTTTCGTCGGCAGCGTCAGATGTGTATAAGAGACAGTTGCACCCTCATCCCGCTTCGGCACTCCGGACGACCTGCGTGCGCTGATCGACGAGGCGCACCGGCTCGGGCTGCTTGTCATCATGGATATCGTCCACTCCCATGCAGCGAGGAATGAGGAGGAGGGGCTCGCCCGCTTTGACGGCACCTACACCCAGTACTTCCACGGTGGCGAGCGGATGATCCACCCGGCGTGGAACTCAATGTGCTTTGACTACGGAAAAAACGAGGTGCTCCACTTCCTCCTCTCCAATTGTAAGTATTGGCTCGAGAGCTTCCACTTCGATGGCTTCCGCTTCGATGGCGTCACCTCGATGCTTTACCTCAATCATGGTCTCGGGCAGGCCTTCTGCACCTACTCCGACTACTACAATGGCGGACAGGACGGCGACGCGATCATGTACCTCACCCTCGCCAATCAGCTGATCCACGAGGTGTACCCCGATGCCATCACCATCGCCGAGGAGGTGAGCGGGATGCCGGGCATCGGCGTGCCGGTGAAGGACGGCGGCTACGGCTTTGACTACCGTCTCCAGATGAATATCCCCGACTACTGGATCAAGATCATCAAGGAGCGCCGCGATGAGGAGTGGACCCCCGGCTCCATCTGGTGGGAGACCACCAACCGCCGAAGCGACGAGAAGAGCATCTCCTACGCCGAGTCTCACGACCAAGCACTGGTGGGCGACAAGACGATCATCTTCCGCCTCATCGATGCCGAGATGTACGACCATATGGACCGGGCGCACCACACCGAGGCGGTGGACCGCGGTACGGCACTGCACAAGATGATCCGCCTCGTCACCTGCACCACGATGAATGTCGGGTATCTCAATTTTATGGGAAACGAATTTGGTCACCCGGAGTGGATCGACTTTCCCCGCGAGGGCAATGGCTGGAGCTACAAGTATGCGCGTCGCCAGTGGAGCCTGGCCACGAATGGATTCCTCAAGTACAGCCTCCTCGAGGACTTTGACGAGGCAATGCTCAAGCTCGTCAAGAGCGTCCCCGACTTTGAGAGAGTACCGGTGGTCAAGCTCTGGGATCAGGACCAGGACCAGGTACTCGCCTACTCCCGTGGGAATCTCGTCTTTGTCTACAACTTCAGCCCCACACGTGCCTTCACCGACTACGGCATCCTCGCCCCGTCGGGCAAGTACACGATCGTCCTCGACAGCGACGACCCGCGGTTTGGCGGCTACGATCGTCAGGATCACTCCGTGGCACACCTTACTCAGTACGACCCCCACTTCATGGAGGATGGCAAGGGCTGGCTCAAGCTCTACCTCCCCCCGCGTACCGCTCTTGTACTTAAGAAATCAAAGTAAAGCTCATGTCTCACCCCACATCCACACCACTCTACCCACTCACCTTTGACGCCCCCTACAAACGAAAGATCTGGGGCGGTGACCGAATATTCAAGTACAAAGGACTGCCCTCTCCCTACGATGACATAGGCGAGAGTTGGGAGGTCTCACCGATGCCGGGCGATGAGTCGGTCGTTGCCGCAGGTCCTCTCAAGGGTATCGACCTACCGACGCTCACCCAAGAGTATGGCGATAGGCTCCTCGGGCATCACGTCAGGGAGCGCTTCGGGGACTCCTTCCCCCTCCTCATCAAGGTCATCGACTCTCGGCAGGACCTCTCCGTGCAGGTCCATCCCAACGACGACTACGCCCGCGAGCATGAGCACTCTCGTGGCAAGACGGAGATGTGGTATCTCCTTGACCCCACCCCCGACGCCACCATCCGCGCCGGCTGGTCAAGGGAGACGAGCCCGGAGCAGCTGCGAGAGCTGGTCAAGAGCGATGCTGTGATGGACTACATCCACAGCTACCACGCCGAGCGGGGAGATGTCTTTTACCTCCCGGCAGGTAAGGTCCACACCATCGGTGCCGGCTGCCTGCTCCTCGAGATACAGGAGGCGTCTGACATCACCTACCGGCTCTACGACTTCGGTCGAACCGACGCTCAAGGACGGACACGTGAACTACACATCGACCGCGCTGTCGAGGTGATCAACTACGAGGTCGACCGGGACGGCAAGGCGACCTATGACCAGGAGAAGAAGGATGCTCTCGTCACACTCGTCCGCAGCCCCTACTTCTGCACCTCGGTCCTCCGCCTGACGAAGAACTTCGCCCTGCCGGTGGCTGAGCGTGACTCTTTCACCTACCTCTTCTGCGAGGAGGGCGAGGTGGCTATCACCACCGATGGTGGCGAGCTCCGCCTCACCAAGGGGCATGGCACCCTGCTCCCCGCCGAGCTGCACCGCGCCGACCTCCACCCCATCTCCCCCGAGACCCATCTCGTCGACGTCTACGTACCGGAGTAAAGGGAGGCTACAGTGCGAACGCATAAGTGCAAGGGTTACTGATGTCGGTGACCCCGGCGCTTGTGGTATGGCGCGTTTCAACAAGAATAGGGAGCATCATTGATAGGGACGAGTCCGTCTTCCGCTTCGCTGACGACTATCACGAATAGTGCGATAGAAAAGTCACGCTCTAACGC
>CAMXXM010000256.1 GCA_947253195.1 uncultured Porphyromonas sp. | reverse complement strand
GCGCTACAGTAAGGGGATAAGAGGGGATTTCTTGCTACCTTTGCGTGACCGCAAGCGGTCCTCTGACTGTGAAGAAATTAGACCTCTACGTCCTCCGGACTTTCATCCCCTTGCTCCTCGGGAGCACTGCCGTCGCATGGTTTATCCTTGTGATGCAGCTCCTTTGGCGCTTTGTCGGGGATATAGTCGGCAAGGGGGTGGACACCTGGGTACTCCTCAAGCTGATGTTCTACTCCGCGATGACGGTGGCTCCGATGGCTCTGGTGCTGGGGGTGCTGCTGGCGGGGCTGATGACCTTTGGCAACCTAAGTGAGCGTATGGAGCTGCTGTCGTTGAAGACTGCGGGCATCCCCTTCACAAGGATTATGCGACCTCTCCTCGGTCTCTCCATACTGCTGGCGGGAGGGCTCTATTGGTTCCAAAACGACTGGATGATCACCAGTCAGGTACGCTTCTGGCAGTACTACTTCTCGATCAAGAATAAGTCGCCCGAGCTGGCGATACCGGAGGGGAGCTTTACGCAGGACATCCCCGGCTACTCCATATACATCACGCGTAAGGACCCGAAGACGAAGACACTCTACGACCTGATGATCTACGATCACTCCGAGGGACCGCAAAATGCCACGATAGTCCTCGCTGACAGTGGCTACCTCTACTCGGTCAACGATGGTCAGGAGATGGTGCTGGAGGCGTACCATGGCGAGTCCTTCCGTAATCTCCGCCCCTCAGAGTCGAGCTCCTATGAGGGCAATGTCCAGCGCCCTTTCCTAAGGGAGCAATTCTCCTCCAAGGAGGTGATCATGCACTTCGATGACAGTCTCTATATGGTCGATGAGGGGGCGCTGAGCAGCCAGTTTGTCGGCAAGAATGCCCGCCAGCTACGCGCTTATGTCGACTCCCTCACCGTCGTGCGCGACTCAATGGCTCAGGTGAATAGAGAATTGATCCGAGCAACGGCTGTTCGGCCGGTGATGCAGGGCGACGCCCGCTCTCTCTCCCGCTCCTCACGAGAAGCCCTCCTCGAGGAGATGGCTCCTGTCGCCGGTGTCGCTCCCGGGGCGGCAGTTGGTGGGGCTGTGGGACATGCGGTGGCGAAAAAGAGTGCTAAGGGGGCTGAGGCTCCGGAACCCACAAGACGAGATCTCGATGCAGACCTGCGGGCTCTCGGGTACTCCCAGCTGCAGACGATATACAACTCGGCCACTCAGAAGCTCAATGCCGACGTCAGCTCCTACTACTTCAATAATATGGACCAGGAGGAGACGGAGAGCCTGATCCGGAAAAACGACTTCGAGTTTTGGCGAAAGTATACCTACCCGGTCGCCGTGATCGTCTTTTTCCTCATCGGGGCGCCACTGGGAGCGCTGATCCGTAAAGGCGGTATCGGAGTTCCCTTCATCGTGGCGATCTTTTGCTTCATCGTCTTCTACATCCTTGAGACGACCGGAGTGAAGATGGTCAATGAGAGTCGCTGGATCCTATGGAGTGGCATCTGGCTGCCCAATATGGTTCTCTTTCCTGCCGGGCTCCTGCTCACCTACCTCGCCACGCAGGATAGTATGCGCTTCAATATTGACATCATAGTCAATTCGTTTCACCACTTTATGGGCATCGAGCCGGTGCGCAAGGTGGGAGCAGTGGCGGCAGAGGGTGTCCCCGACTACGCACTTGCCACACGGGATATTGACCGGGCGGATGAGCTGGCAGACCGCTTCATCCACCAGTCCTCGGCAGGGTACTTCGGCTTCTTCACCCGCCCCACGCAGCAGCATCTGCAGAGAGAGCTCGCTAAGGCGCTTGATGATATCGTTGACAATCTCGGCCGCGGGGAGGATATCCTCCTCGTGCACCGTCTCAGCGGCTACCCCGACCTCGAGGAGCTGGCAAACGGGCGTAAGCCACGGGAGCGATGGCTGCGGATCGCACTGATGATCCTCTTCCCCCTCGGGCTCCTCGTCTACGCTTACTACCAGATCAGATACATAGCCTTCCGGCGTGAGTGCAAGCACGTCCGGGACAATAATAATAAGGTGCGGGACGAGATCGCCCGCATCACCGAACATCGTAAATCACACTAAGTACTAGTTATGAACGATACGATCAAGCTCAACTCTATCGATGAGGCGCTGGAGGACCTGCGCCAGGGTAAGCTCATCATCGTCGTCGATGATGAGGACCGGGAGAATGAGGGAGACCTCATCGGCGCCGCCGAGATGATGACCCCGGAGATCATCAATTTTATGATGCGCTACGGTCGCGGCGTGCTCTGCGCCCCGATGACTGCCGAGCGCTGCGGTGAGCTGGAGCTGCCGATGCAGGTGGTGGATAATACCTCCCCCCTCGGCACCCCCTTCACCGTCACCGTGGACCTCCTCGGTCATGGGGTCACTACAGGGGTCTCCATGTCGGACCGTGCTGCGACGATCCGCGCCCTCGCCGACCCCACACTCCGTCCCGATGACCTCGCTCGAGCTGGTCACGGCAATCCTCTCCGTGCCCGCAACGAAGGGGTCCTCATCCGCGCCGGCCAGACTGAGGGAACGGTCGACCTGTGC
>CAMXXM010000255.1 GCA_947253195.1 uncultured Porphyromonas sp. | reverse complement strand
CCACGCCCCGAGTGGACTTTCACCACAGATGTATGACATGCCCGTCATACAAAGAGACCGCACCATCGCACTGACGATGATGCGGTCTCTTTTTTTATGCAAAACTTTCTCTTAGTCCACCTTGGCACTGCTCTTCAGGATCACGTCGTGCGCCCCACCCTCCGTGATTGAGGTCTGAGAGACGACCGTGACCTTGGAGTGCTTGCGCAGGTGCTCCAGGGTGGTCGACCCACAGCTGCACATCGTCGCCTTGATCTTATTGATCGTAGACTCAAGGCTGTCCTTCATCTCCCCGGCATAGGGGACGTAGCTGTCCACTCCCTCCTCAAACTTCATCTGACCGAGCACCGGCGCCTTGTCGCCATCGTCCTACCGCTGCCAGTTCTTGGCACGATTGGAGCCCTCACCCCAGTACTCCTTGACGTAATTGCCGTTGATCTTGAGGAGACGACCGGGACTCTCATCGAAGCGAGCGAAGTAGCGACCCATCATCAGGAAGTCAGCCCCCATGGCGAGGGCGAGAACCATATGGTAGTCGTGCACGAGACCACCGTCGGAGCAGATCGGGATGTACTCTCCCTTCTCCTCCAGCCACTTGTCCCGGGCAGCAGCCACATCGATGACCGAGGTGGCCTGACCTCGTCCAATACCCTTCTGCTCACGCGTGATGCAGATCGAGCCGCCTCCGATACCGACCTTGATGAAGTCGGCACCGGCAGCAGCGAGGTAATTGAAGCCATCCGCATCAACCACATTGCCGGCTCCGATGGGGAGGTCGGGGTAATTGCTCTTCACCCACTTCAGCGCATCTGCCTGCCACTCAGAGAAGCCATCCGACGAGTCGAGGCAGACAACGTCCACGCCAGCCTTCACTAAAGCCGGTACCCGCTCCTTGTAGTCGCGGGTATTGATGCCGGCACCAACGAGGAGCGTCTTAGTCTCCTTGTCCGAGAGCTCATTGGGATTAGCGTGATGGCTGTCGTAGTCCTTGCGGAAGACGAGGGAGCAGAGGTGATCCGACTTATTGATGATCGGGAGGGTATTCAGCTTCGCATCCCAGATCACATCGTTAGCCTCAGAGCGGGTGATCCCCTCGTACCCCGTGGTGAGCTTGTCAAATGGGGTCATCATATCCCTCACCTTGGCATCAAAGGGAGTCACCCCGATGCGGTAGTCCCGCGTGGTAAGCATACCGAGGAGTTTGCCATTGGGCTTGCCATCATCGGTCACTGCGATGGTGGAGTGCCCGGTTCGCTTGATCAGGTCAAGCGCATCCTGCAGCGTATGGTCAGGTGTAAGGTTGGAGTCACTCTGGACAAATCCGGCCTTAAATTTCTTCACCCTCCGCACCATCTCCGCCTCATCCTCAATGGGCTGAGAGCCGTAGATGAAGGAGAGACCCCCATTTTGCGCCAGCGCAATCGCCAGCCGGTCATCCGAGACCGCCTGCATGATCGCCGAGACGAAGGGAATATTGAGATGAAGGGAGGGCTCCTCGCCCTTCTTATGCTTCACGAGAGGAGTCCGGAGGCAGATGTTATCCGGGGTACAGTCGCGTGTAGTAAGTCCGGGGATAAGGAGATACTCACCGAAGGTATGGGAGATTTCGCTGGTAATGATGGCCATGATAGTCTGTGCGATGTATTCTTTGTCGTCCAACGGATGTTAATCCTGCACAAAGGTACCCCTTTTCCATTTATTATCTCACCTCCGGCTCCTTCCATAGATCCAGCCGTAGAGCGCACCGACGAAGAGGGCACCGCCGACGATGTTGCCGAAGGTGACCGGGAGGAGGTTGTCGAGCAGGAGCTGGGAGAGACTCACCTCAGCACCATACATCATACCGGTGGGAATGTAGTACATATTGGCAATAGAGTGCTCGAAGCCCATCACCACAAAGGCCATCACCGGACACCAGAGCCCCATCATCTTACCGGACATCGTGTCCGCCGCCGTCGCCAGCCAGATGGCGAGACAGACAAACCAATTAGCCCCCACGCCACGCACGAAGGCTTCACCCCAGGAGAGCGAGGCCTTCGTCTCCGCAGTGGTGCGGATAAAGGAGCCAAAGGCCTCAGGCTCCATCAGCCCTGTAAGGTAGACGAGGAAGTAGTCCCAGAAGAGTGCGCCGAGAAAATTGGCACACCAGACCACTCCCCAGTTGAGCAGTACACGCCCCCACCGCACTCTCCCCTGCATCGCAGCCGGCATCAGCACCGCACAGTTGCCGGTAAAGAGCTCCGCCCCCGCAATGACGACGAGGATGATGCCGAGGGGGAAGAAAAAGCCGCTCAGCAGCTTAGGCAGCACCGGATTACCTGCTGCTGCAGCGCCGAAGCCACCGCCAGCCAGAGTCGCCAGAGTGCCTCCCATAGCGATATAGACGCCGGCGAGGAAGCCGAGGAGCACCATATTAATAAGAGAGAGCGAGCTCTTTGTCTCTGCCGTCGCGTAGGTCGAGGCGACGATCTCTGCGGGTGACTTCATTTTAGAGAATGCTATTGTTGGTGATACGTCAGCAAATTTAGCTTTTTTGCCCGAAACCAGAGTGACAGAGGCCGGAAATGGC
>CAMXXM010000254.1 GCA_947253195.1 uncultured Porphyromonas sp. | reverse complement strand
CAGCAGCAAGGTGTACACGGTCTACCACTCCATAGGCAACGACAAGTATATCCCTGTTCTCAGCACGGGAAATCACTCATTCAGCGATCAGTGCAACTGGAAGAATGTAACTGCCTACTCGTTCCAAGTGAACATCTCCAACGCTAACGGAGCTAATCTCAGACAAGATTTCACCTTTGTCTGCTTCAAGGCTGACTAATGACGTGAGGGGTGTCACCGCATCGGCGACACCCCTCTCTTGTATCCACACTACCGGGCGGCCTTATAGCCCTCCGGCAGCCTTAAGCTTGAGGTACTCCGCTTCCGTGATCGGAGTAGCCTGGTATGCGTCCTGGAAGATCCGATACACGTCATCGTACCTGCCCTCCTTGTAGGCTACTTGGATCTTCTTCCACGCCTCTTCCATCACCTTATTGGGAATGTACGCGATGATCTTTCCTCCGGCCACATCAAACCTATTCGGCTCAACGTATATGTTTCTTGCAGACATAAAGTACTCATTGAGGGAGCCATCTTCATTGATGATCTGCTGTCCCCACAGCTTTATGCGGGCATTGTCCAGATCCTTCATATTGTCCATAATACTATACCGGACATCATCATCGCCTTTGCCTTCGTCTTCCGTGAAAACGAAGTTGCCCGCCTGCTCCACGACCTCCCTCGGGGTAAGGAGACGCTGCTCACCATCGGGGGTGGGAGTATCATCTACTGCTTTCATGTTGTTATTGACTACGTTAATGTACAGCTTCGCATCAGGGGCGAGCTTTCCGGGGTTGTTTGTCCCCCTACAGCCCGGGAGAGCTGCAAGGCAAAGCACCGCAAGGATCGCTGTGATCTTTTTCATGAGTCTTTTGTTTTGGGTTTAAGTTACTTGACAAATGTAGCCACTTTCTCCGAGACATGACGCTTGGGCCGTCTCGACGGTGCCTTTGGTTACGACTTCCGCGGTAATATGCCTATGCGCGTACGTAACGCCGAGGACATCTTTACCCAAGCCCTCTGCGAGCGGCTGCAGGACGTCACCATTGAGAGCCGTGACACTCTCCTTGACCTGCTGACACGGCTACAGGTCAAGTGGATGCTCACGATGTACTCCTACGACAAGATCTAAGCCCACGCGACAAAGTACAGCTGGACGAACCACCGCGTCACCCGAACCATCTCCGCCGCCAAGGCGCGCCGTCGCTCCCAAGAGGAGTGGCTCGCCACCAATTACTAACGCCCTCCGACCACCGTCCGGAGGCAGGTCGGAACTTTAGAAGGGAACCTCCTTCCTCCCTCGCCGTTCCCCTCTCGGACGAACCCACTTAGACACCTAAGTCAGGAAGCTTGGCTACTGAAAACAGATCAATAGTCAAGCTTCCTTTTTGATGTCATAGCAGTGAGATAGGCTTCAAACAAAAGAGTATAGAAATCTCCTACAACTCCCTTACAGACACAATGGGCCTACTAGACCTCAACCTTTATGTAGGTGTCGAGAGCATGCACTCTCCAGACTTCTATCAATAGCTCTTTAACAACGATACTCACCCTCTCCGAGCCGTCTGCCCTAACTTCTTGCACCCGAGTACCAATGCTCCACCAAATCGCCCACGCCCCATCCCTCTATACAACAAAGGAACCCAGTCAAAACGACTAAGCCCCTTCAGTCTTTAGACAATAATCTCAATCACACTCACAGTGTCCGTATTGAGACTGACTACCAATATGTTGTAATCATTTATCTTCGGCTATTCTATCAGCAATATCGTTTTTAAGTTTTGTGGTTTCTGAAAAATTAAATGACGTATAAGCCAGAGAAAGAATGAGAATTGTAAGTGTGCAGAATTCTAGATTAAAGTAGGGAATACCAATACGATTTTTGAATAAAGAAGAGAGCACAAAGAAAACTGTTGCAAGAACGAACATAACTACAAATGAAGTAAACTGTTCCTTTGCGTTATACATTAGCCTCTTCCTTAAACTTCTATTTTTAATCTGAGAGAAATCTATACTGAGTGTATGTGATACAGATAGAGAAAAAGAGATTCCAAGAACTGTGTATAAAGTGTCAAGTAAACTCGCAGGGATAGGAATACACTTAGTAGTTAATATGCCTACAAGGATACTTATAGAGAGAAATAATAGTGGTCTATATTTTTTAATCCATTGGTTCATCATAATTCTCGTGTAGGTCACTCATTATAATTTGCATTCGTTGAATTAATGCTGGCTCGGAAATAAACCCTTGTTCGGTAACCTCTATCTTTTGTATATCAGTATATGGCATTTCTGCCAAAGAAAACCGCCCGTCGGATGTATCAACAACAAAATCTTCTGGATTATCCAAATGGTCCACCTCTAATTGCAAAAGATTGTCTCTATTTCCCTTCTTCAGTGCCGTTCTATTGAATGAGACAACGAGTGTAGCATTTACACCCCCTTTAGCCAAAGCCTCGTCAAGGCCTTCGGTATTAGAAAATAACCCTTTAATCATTTCAAGGGTAATTTGATCTAGTCTCTTTTTGAAAACACTATTTGTTGTTGAGGTGACAGCTTGCCCTTTGGTCGCATATTTAGGTTTGTATTCTA
>CAMXXM010000253.1 GCA_947253195.1 uncultured Porphyromonas sp. | reverse complement strand
ACTACGCCCCGAGTGGACTTTCACCACAGATGTATGACATGCCCGTCATACAAAGAGAGTGTTCCCCACCCATCCGGGTAAGGAACACTCTCTTCTTTTTCTCAATGGGTAAGAGATTCTCCTATCGGAAGTGATTATAGGGGCGGTGTGGTGGAGGTTGGTCAGGTAAGCATATCCGTCACTGAAGCCCTTGATCCAGCTCTCGTCTAGGTGCGGGGGCAACGCCAGAGAGAGAAAGCTCACTATAGGTGTGCCCACCCATAGCAGCGATGTCGCTAAGATTAACAGCAAGAGACCATAGGTCAAGCTGGTACGGGGTCATTTGCCCCACCTTGAAGTGGACTCGCCCCACAAGCATATCCGTTGAGACAAGATAATAATAGACATCGTCATAGAAGCCAAACATCGCACAGTCATCCCCCTATGCCGAGCGCTAAGCTGGGCATACGCTCCCGAGTCAGTGTCCTTAGCACCTGAATAATCCCACTCTCTCCTAAGTCTTTAAGTGTTCCCATTATCTTATTCTTTACTGGAGTTCGGCTTTATCCCGCTGACCTCAGCGACAATTCCCCCTATACGGATGCACCGAGATCCCCATTCCATTACGTTTATGCGGCTACAATGATACCACCTTAGCCCCGATCATTACAAGCCAGACGTCACCACCCCGAGTTTCATCCCTACGGGACTGCAGTTCCACCCCTACGGGACTGCAGTTTCATCCTCATGGGACTGGAGTCTTATCCACTCGGACCGGAGTCTCTCCAACAAGAAAGTGCAGGGGACTAGGGGGTGACGCCCCCAGACTCCTCCGGATTGGGTACGTGATTAGCAATCAGGTGGAAGAGTAAAAAAACTTCGGGCTCAGTCACGCATTCAGTGATGTGACCAAGCCCGAAGCTTTTAGCATTCTATCTTCGCCGGCGAATGTCCTCGCAGATCAATCGTGGTGCATTAGACGGGAGAGTACCTTATTGACACTTTTCTTTGCCTCATACTCCTTGAGATAGTAGGGCTCCCAGTAGGCGACATCCTCCGTCTCTCCACGCTCTATGCTCTCAATGACACGACTGAGCATAGCATCGGCACGAGGATGCAGGTCATAGATGAGATGGGAGCCGGGTAGTAGCTCATCAAAGAGCGCCTTCGCCTTCTCCGCCCCATTGCCAAAGTAATAGAGTAACTTGTCACCGACGATCTCTCTAATCCTGAGCTGACTATCCTCATCAGTAAGGACGACGGCGGCGATGTCGGTCTGAGGGACAACGACGCAGGAGTAATCAGCTCCATAGCTGCCGGTGTAGATAGCAGTGTAGACCTCCATCCTACGAGCGTCAATCATCGGCATCAGGAGTGCATTAGGGTAGTCAAGCTCATCCTCCATATCAAAGAGCGTCATGGCAAGGAGCTCTGTCGTCATCACGGAGACGAGTGGGATGCCGAGAGACCAGCAGAGACCCTTGGCGTAAGAGGCGCCTATGCGAAGTCCGGTGTAGCTGCCGGGTCCACCTGCGACCCCGACGCCCCGGAGGTCCCTGCGGTAGTCGATATGACTGAGCATACGATTTGCCATCGCAGCAAGTTGCTCAGCGTGCTTATTGGATCCGCTGGACTCCTCGTAGTCCACGATCTCCTCCCGACTTCCGAGAGCTACAGAACAGACCTCAGTGGAGGTATCAAGGAGCAGATAGTATTCTTCGTTCATAATTTATCATCTATTTCTTGGTCTTAGAGGTAGCCGACTTCGTCTTGGTAGTCGAGGTCTTGCGTGACTTGGTAGCCGAGGAGGTGCGACGCTTGGATGGTCCGCCATTCTTATCTATCTCGGCAACGATTGCACGTGCCTGCTCTTCGGTGAGAGTCTTCGCGTCAGTAGTCTTAGGGATCTTGTAGTTCTTCCTCTTATACTTGATATAGGGACCGTAGCGACCATTGAGGATCTCAAGCTTATCTGTCCCTTCACCATACTCGGCGATGTACTTATTGCGCTCACGCTCTTCCTTCTCAAGTATTAGGGGAGTGGCCTGATCCATCTCTATCTCGTAGGGGCTTATATCGCGAGGAATACTGACGAAGAAAGACTTGCCGACGCGTACGTAAGGTCCAAAGCGACCGACATCCACGGTCACCACCTCGCCCTTATACTCCCCTATCTCGCGGGGCAGCCTAAGCAGCTTCATCGCTTGCTCAAGCGTGATGGTAGCTATCGAGAGATCCTTGGGGAGGGAGGCAAAGCGTGGTTTCTCCCCATCCTTATCCGCCCTACCCAGCTGTACCATTGGTCCATAGCGACCAATCTTGGAGTAAATGGGCAGACCTGTCTCGGTGTCGTCACCGAGATAACGCTCGCCCACCTTGTGGTCCTCCTTCTCACTCATTACCTCCTCCACATTGCTGTGGAAGAAACGGTAGAAGTGGTCAATCACCTCGGTCCACTCCTTCTCCCCCTCAGCAATGGCGTCAAACTCCTCCTCCACCTCTGCGGTAAAGTGGTAGTCCATAACCTTGGGGAAGTGCTCCACAAGGTATTCGGTAACCACTAACCCCTGTCTCTTATACACATCTCCGAGCCCACGAGACC
>CAMXXM010000252.1 GCA_947253195.1 uncultured Porphyromonas sp. | reverse complement strand
GCGGAAGGCTATTAAATCCGTTGCGGAAGGCTATTAAATCCGTTGCGGAAGGCTATTAAATCCATTGCGGAAGGCTATTAAATCCATTGCGGAAGGCTGTCAAAACCGTTGTGGGAAACGAGTAAAACCATTCGTACAGACGGTTGAAACCATCTGTACAGACGAAATCAAACATTCACTACATAAATTCAAAGTAACACCATTATGATCGACATTACTACCATCGCGCCCGTCAAGAAGGGCGACACAAAGATGATCACGAGCGCAGTGACGCTCAGCTTTCCTTACTTGGGAAAGAAGAACACCTCGGGAGAATTCCCGAGCGACAAGTACGAGGCGAACTTCTTATTCTCAAAATTGAATAAGCCCCTCTACGAGATGATCACGGCCTGCATGAAGGCGGCTATCGAGCAGGGCAACAACGACCAAAACTGCTGGGGCAAGAAGGGTCGCCCCGAGGGGGAGAAGTTCTTCTCCTGCGTCAGGGCGGACAAGTACGCCAAGGGCGAGGACGATCGGGAGGATCCGAATGGTCTTGTCCTCAAGGCTACGACGAAGTACCCGCCAGCCCTCTTGGACGCAACGGGGAAGAATGTCCCCACCGAGGAGGTAGACGAGGTCTTCTACTCGGGTGCCATCGTGCGGTGCCAGGTGGAATTTTTTCCGTGGTTCCGTGGCGGCAAGGGCGGGATATCCGCTCAGCTCACTGTGGTGCAGAAGCTCGCTGATGGCAAGCGCCTCGGCGGGAAGTCGTACGACGAGGATGACTTCGCCCTCGCCGGCGTGACGAGTGCCGACGGGGAGATCCCCGAGGGGGCAGACGTGGCAGACGACCTGCCCTTCTGACCCCGCTTAGCCTGCCGGCGCCTGATCGTGCCGGCAGGCACAGAGTAATAGACAAGTAAAACCATAAACCAAGCAACACTTATGAGACATCGACGACTATACGTCATACCCGAGTACTACCGGGACGATGAGGGGGTCATCCCCAATGCCTTCGTCTGCACGATGGACGAAAGCGAGAGCGTACGAGTACTGACCACGTCCGAGGAGGATCTGAAGACTCTCACGGGCGAGATGAACGCCTGCCAAACCGTGGTGCCGAATGCCAAGATCTTCTTTGACATCCTCCTGTCGCTCAATCTTCACCTTGACCTATATGACATCGGCTATACGATCGAGGGAGTCTTCGAGAGAGGGCGGAACTTCGGCTATACGGGACCGATGCGTGACACCGCCACGCTGATGGGGATCAAGTACCCGGAGAGCATATGGCTGGAGGCCAGTTTCTTCCGTGCGCCCGGGGCGCTCGGGCGGCACCTGCCGGAGGAGGACGAAGCACTCTTCCGCAAGGTCATAGACCACGACGAGGCGGTGCTTCGGGCGATGCGGGAGATCGACCGGAGGATCGTCAGCGAGGAGGAGGAGTTTTACCGGATCTTCGAGAAGGGGCGGCTCGGCTCCACAAGCGAGCGGGGCTTCCTCTGGATGAAGTCGCAGATGACGCAGGAGAACCTTTTCCTCATCCGCACGCAGGAGCCACCCCGGCCGGACGATGTGCGGATCCGGATCTCCGTCCCCTACGTCCCCATCCCGCCTGAGGCGTGGCAGGAGAGGTACTACAGAGCCCTCTACACGGTGGCCTGCGGGGCACTCAGCCACGAGGATAAGGCAACCAACATCGGCGGTAAGCTCCCCGTCTGCTACTCGCGCAGCAAGAGCCGGATAGAGGTCTATCCCGAGGGGTGCTTCCCGATCATCTACCACCTCGCCAAGACGTCCGCAGAGGGCTTCACGGCTATGCGTGGGGAGACCCCGGGGGAGCCGATGGGGAATGTAGAGATCTCAAAGCTTGATGCCATCGCCGAACTGGTGACCGCGCTGCAGTACGCCAAGCACAGAGACCTAATGTCCCTCCCGGGGATAGGCACAGGCGTGACGAAGATCATAGAGATGATGAGGGCAGGCGTGGAGCTGTCCGTGATGAGAGACTGCGTCACCATCACCAAGGCGATATTAGACGAGTATGAGTATAGGTACGAAATTATTACAGACTGATAGATTATGGCAACAGAATTCAACAGCAAGGTGGAGCGCTTCAAGCAGCTCACGGGGGAGATGTCCTCGCTCTATGTGCGAAAGAACAAGGACTACGGCAACTCCTTCACGGAGATGTACCGTGAGTGGGGACCGATGTACCCCCTCAGCCGAATGCAGGAGAAGCTCAGACGGGCGACACAGCTGCTACGCTCGGGAGAGGCTCAGGTGCCGGAGGAGAAGGTGACGGACACGCTCATCGACCTCGCCAATTACGCCCTTATGACCATCCTTGAGATTAAGGAAGGCAATGGCGAGAGTAAGTAATCCGCTGCCACTAACACCGGACAACGTCTCCCGACAGATAGACCCCTCGGCGGAGCGGCTCTACACGATCTCCATAGGGCGGTCCCGCAGGGCGATCGCCTGGGATGCCGTCCGGATGACATGGCGACAGCTTGTGGAGCGGCTCTCCACACCGATGCGGACGAGAGAGACGGTGGCGGAGTACCGGGCGATGCCGAAGGATGCGCAGGTGGACGCCAAGGATGTCGGGGGC
>CAMXXM010000251.1 GCA_947253195.1 uncultured Porphyromonas sp. | reverse complement strand
GGGAGGGATTCGAACCCCCGGAAGCTCGCACTTCAACGGTTTTCAAGACCGCCGCAATCGACCACTCTGCCACCTCTCCAGTATGTCTCCCTTGCCCCCTCAAACGTGGCGCAAAGGTACAAAATATTATCTATCCGGCAAGAAGATTTGCCGGCTGTCAGCCCAAGTAGCTCCTGAGATTGGTCTTGTCGCAGTCGGTGCGGAGCTGACGGATGGCCTTCTCCCGTATCTGACGGACTCGCTCCCGGCTGAGGTCAATGGCCGCTCCGATCTCATCCAAGCTCATCTCCGGCTGTCCTCCGAGGCCGAAGGTGTGCACCAGCACAAAGCGCTCACGCTCATTGAGACAATTCATCGCCACACTGATCTCATCGGAGAGGGACTCGTCGATGAGTCGATGATCGACCTCGGGAGCCTCGTCATCGGTCATCACATCAAGGAGGGTATTGGTCTCCCCCTCCTCAAAGGTCTTGTCCACACTGATCTCTCCCTTGTCTATCTGGATGATGTCGATCACCTTATCCAGGTCCATATCCAGCTCGTCAGCGAGCTCCTCAGGGGAGGGCTGACGCTGGTGGATCTGCTCAAATCGATCGCGGGCATTCTTCAGCTTCGTGACATTGCCCACCTGGTTTTGGGGCAATCGCACGATGCGCCCTTGGTCCCCGAGAGCCTTGAGGATGCTCTGGCGGATCCACCAGACAGCATAGGTGATGAACTTAAAGCCCCTCGACCCATCAAAGCCCTGTGCGGCGCGGATCATACCCAAGTTTCCCTCGTTGATCAGGTCAATGAGAGGCAAGCCAAGGTCCTGGTATTGCTTAGCCACACTGATGACGAAGCGAAGGTTTGCCCGAACCAACTTATCCACTGCCTCGTGAGAGTGCTCGTCGTGGCGCTGAATCCGCATCGCAAGCTCAGCCTCCTCGTCGGCAGTGATCATTTCTTCCTTAGCCACCTCCTTCATGTAACGATTCATGACCGCATCGTCACGGCTGGTTATGGACTTTTCTATCTTAAGCTGTCTCATTATCGACTCATTCTCCCGGTGTTAATCTACATCTCTCCACGCACTAAGTCTCGTCAAATAGCGCGCCAAAGCTCTCGTGCTGACATTTTTTCTCACCATCCGAAGCTTGGAGGCAGGCTCACCGGAGTCCGCCCCCGAAAGATTGCAATGGTGCAGATAGACTTCAACCCAAGTAGGTCTTAAGGTGAGTTTCCTCACTGGCCTCACGGAGGTGCCGGAGGCCTTTTTCCTTGATCTGCCGAGCTCGTTCGCGTGAGACATTGAGCCTCATGCCGATCTCCTCGAGGGTCATCTCGGCCTGACCGGCAAGTCCGAAGAACATCTTCAGTACCTCAGCCTCCCTATCGGGGATCATGGTGAGGGCACTCTCGATCTCTGTCGCCAGCGACTCATGCATCAGCGAGTGGTCGGCCACAGGCGAGTCATCATCCGGCAGCACGTCCAGCAGACTGCTGGTCTCGCCCTGCTCAAAGGGGGCATCCACGCTGACATCGCGACTATCCAGCTCCAGCACCTCCCGGACCTTATCCTCATCCATCCCGGTGGCGGCAGCCAGCTCGGAGACGGATGGCTTGCGCTGATTATCTGCCTCAAAGGCATTACGCGCCTTGATCACCTTGGAGAGGTTACCGACCTGATTCTGAGGGATGCGTACCATCCTCGACTGCTCGGCAAGAGCCGAGAGGATGCTCTGGCGGATCCACCAGACAGCGTAGGAGATGAACTTGAAGCCCTTGGTCTCATCAAACTTCTCGGCTGCCTTGATGAGGCCGATATTGCCCTCATTGATGAGGTCCGGCAGCTCCATCCCTTGATTTTGATACTGCTTAGCGACAGACACGACAAAGCGAAGGTTCGCCCTCACCAGCTTATCCAGTGCACGACTCCCCTCTCGTCCGCCTCGATGAATAAGCTGGGCCAACTGCACCTCCTCGTCCGGGGTGATCAGTTTCTCCCGACCGATTTCAGTAAGGTACCGCTCCAAAGAATCCGAGTTGCGGTTAGTGATAGACTTTTGGATCTTAAGCTGTCTCATGCGTAAGTAGTAGTGTGAAAGCAAGCCAAGGCTCTGCCATTGGTAACGACAAAGATACCAATTGTTTTAATTCCCAAATAAGCCAAAACAGCCCTCCTCAGCGAAGCGCCCATAGGATCAGCCCTCGGACTAATATCGGTATTAGCGGTGACTAATATCGGTATTAGTGACGACTAATATCGGTATTAGATTTCTCTAATATCGGTATTAGAAAAGATCGAGTGAAGCTAAAATAATTGGTAAACTTGCACAAGAATAGGTACATTTGTAGACTGCTTAAGGAACAAATAATAGAGAGAAATAAGAATTATGATGAAAAAGAATGTACTCGTAGCAGCCCTCGGGCTCCTGCTCATCGGCAGTTGCATGACCTCCTGCAAGCCCAAGAAGAGTGCTTACCGCTCGATGTATGAGAAAGCGAAGCAGCGTGAGGTAGCCCAGCAAAGCACCTATCCTCAGGAGGAGCCGATCGTCGTGCCCGACGACTCGGATGTCCGGGAGGAGAGGCTCTCCGTCCCCGAGGGCGAGAGTGCCCCCAATGGCATCC
>CAMXXM010000250.1 GCA_947253195.1 uncultured Porphyromonas sp. | reverse complement strand
GACTGAAGGAGGGAGACTTCAAGACCGTCGTACACTGGATCGATGAGATCCTCAGCAATCCTACCAGCGAGGAGGTGATCAAGAAGGTCCGCTCTCAGGTCAATGAGCTGATGGAGGATCGCCCACTGAACGTCTGGGAGGATCGCGACTAATCCATCTGTAACTTAAGCACATTAATATCGACTTAATGAAATTCATCAAGCATGTAGTCGTGGCTTTTGCCGGCATGCTTCTCTTTTCCGGTTGTGGTAATGGTGTGGAAAAGTCTCTTGACGAGGCTCCCTACAATCAGGGAATACACATCATACCTCAACCGGTAAAAGTGAATATGGGCCAAGAGCAGGGTCGCTGGACACTGACCTCTTCGACTAAGATTATCGCAGACGAGAGTCTTGCCATTGTCACTGACTTCCTCAGGGACAAGATCGCAAGCTCCACCGGATACGATCTGTCCGTGGAGCCCACGAGCAGTAACCCCGCCAAGGAGATCCGCTTCGTCATCGTGACTGACGAGGTGATCCCTCACGAGGAGGGATACACTCTTGATGTCACCTCTGCCGGAGGTGTCTTGATCCAGGCATCCACTCCTCGTGGTGCCTTCTGGGGTATGCAGTCTCTCCTTCAGCTCTTCCCGGCTGAGATCGAGAGTCCCTCCAAGGTCAATGCTAAGAGCTGGACAATCCCCTACGTCAGCATTGAGGACTATCCGCAATTCAGCTACCGTGGTCAGCACGTGGATCCGTGTCGTCACTTCCAGACGATAGATGACGTGAAGAAGACCATCGATGTTCTCTCCATGCTTAAGATCAATAAGCTGCACTTCCACCTCACAGAGGACCAAGGGTGGCGCATTGAGATTAAGAAGTATCCCCGCCTCACTGAGGTGGGTGCTGTGCGTACCGAGGGTGATGGCTCGACCTATGGTCCCTACTTCTACACACAGGAGGAGATCAAGGACCTTGTTGCCTATGCCGATGCTCGATTTGTGGAGATTATACCCGAGATTGAGCTGCCCGGTCACGCTGTCTCTGCCCTCTCCGCATACCCCTGGCTTGGATGCAAGGGGGAGGACTTCCCCTACGAGGTGCGTAACATCTGGGGCATCTCCAATGAGGTGATCTGTGCCGGCAAGGACTCCTCGATCGAGTTTTACAAGGACGTACTGACGGAGGTGATGCCCCTCTTCCATACCGACTTCATCCACATCGGTGGCGATGAGGCTCCCAAGACGGAGTGGAAGCGCTGTCCCAATTGCCAGAAGCGGATCCGCGAGCAGGGTCTCAAGGATGAGGATGAGCTGCAGAGCTGGTTTATCTCTCAGATCGGCACTTTCCTTAGTGAGCACAGCAAGCGGATGATTGGCTGGGATGAGATCCTTGAGGGTGGTATCCCGGAGAATGCCACGATCATGTCGTGGCGTGGCGAGGAGGGTGGCATCAATGCCGCCAAGGCCGGTCATGATGTGATCATGACCCCCTCCTCTCACGGCTTTTACCTTGATTACTACCAGGGTGATCCCAATGTGGAGCCGGTGGCTCTCTGCTGCCGCTCGACACTGCCTCAGGTGTACGCCTACGTGCCCATCTCCGAGCATATCAGTGCTGAGATGGCACCCCATATCCTCGGTGTGCAGGGCAATAACTGGTCGGAGTATATCCCCGACGGTCATCACGCCCAGTATATGGCTCAGCCCCGTATGGCTGCGATTGCTGAGGTGGCTTGGACTCCGGTCGAGCAGAAGAACTTTGACGACTTTGTCGGTCGTCTCGAGAACTTCACCGCCCGCCTCGGACTCCACGACTACAATTACTTTATCCCCCAGCCTGAGCAGCCCGACAATCGGAGCATCGACTGTGTAACCTTTACCGGTGAGAGCATCACGATCCCCTTTGGGACTGTCTATCCGGTGCACAAGATCATCTACACGACTGACGGTACCGATCCCGTGGAGGGAAGTGCTCAGGAGTACTCCGAGCCGCTGACCTTCTCCTCCGATACGGAGCTGAGGATCCGTACCCTGACCCAGAGTGGAGCTATGAGCCCCGTGCGTGTCATCACGATACGCCATCAGGACTATGCGCCCGCCGTCTCTGCCACTGCTGACGGATATGAGTCGGGTCTCGACCTGACGACAGTCCGCAGGCAGTTCAAGTCCTCTGACGACCTTGAGTCCTACTCCGGTGATGATGCCATCCACCTCCATGGCGTGAAGCTCAGCGAGAGCGGAGAGAGGGTCTACAAGGAGGATATGGAGGAGCACCTTATGAGTAACGTCAACTGGAATGCGCAGGACTACTCCGGCTACGTGATGATCTCCGAGGATGGCGTCTACCGCATCCGCTGCAATAGCGACCGCCTCTGGCTCGATGGTGACCTCATCATCGACAATGGCGGTCTCTGCAAGCGCAATACGCACTCTGATGTGACCCTTGCTCTCGGTAAGGGACTGCATAAGATCCGCTTTACTCAGGTGCTGGACTTTATCGGAAACTGGCCCAGTGGATTCTACGACCAGAGACCCTATATGGGTCGCTTTGATAAGGGCGAGCCACTTAAGGCGCTTCCGGACGAGGCTTACTTCTGTGATCCGAAGTAATCAGGCAATCAACTAATTACCCAT
>CAMXXM010000249.1 GCA_947253195.1 uncultured Porphyromonas sp. | reverse complement strand
GCGCGGGATCGTCTTCATTGACGAGATCGACAGGCTCGCCCGCAAGAGCGACAACCCCTCCATCACCCGAGATGTGGGTGGCGAGGGAGTGCAGCAGGGTCTCCTGAAGCTCCTCGAGGGTGAGGATGTCAATGTCCCGCCCAAGGGCGGACGCAAGCACCCCGATGCCGAGATGGTGGTGGTGAATACGGAGAATATCCTCTACATATGCGGTGGAGCCTTTGAGGGCATCGAGCGGAAGATCGCACAGCGGATGAATACCCACACCGTCGGCTATGCCAGCGCCACACGGGGGAAGAAGCGGGAGCAGGGAGACGACCTGCTTAAGTACGTCACCCCGGCAGACCTCCGGAGCTACGGGCTGATCCCTGAGCTGATCGGGCGTCTCCCGATACTCACCTACCTCACTCCCCTAAGCCCCGAGGCGCTGAGGCAGATCCTGACGGAGCCAAAGAATGCGATCGCCAAGCAGTACACCAAGCTCTTTGCGATGGACGGTATCAAGCTGACGATCGATGAGGAGGTGTATGACTTCATTGTCCGGAAGGCTATTGACTTTGCCGTCGGTGCCCGAGGTCTGAGGAGCATCTTTGAGGGGATCATGACCGATGCGATGTTTGAGCTACCCTCCACGCGCAAGCGGACCTTTCACCTCACCCTGGACTACGCTCGGGAGCACTTCCGCGCCACCGACCTGGAGAGCATAGCGACAGAGGCGTGAGGATCGGGACGATAGACATAGGAGAGCGCCCGGTGGTGCTGGCACCGATGGAGGATGTGACCGATCACCCCTTCCGCCGGATGTGTCACCGTATGGGGGCTGCTCTCGTCTACTCAGAGTTTGTCAACGCTGATGCGATCGTGCGGGACATACCAAGCACGATGCGCAAGATGGAGCTCTACGAGGATGAGCGCCCCGTGGCGATACAGATCTACGGGCGGGATGCGGAGACGATGGCAGAGGCGGCAAGGATCGCCGCCGATGCGGGACCGGACTTGATAGACATCAACTTTGGCTGCCCGGTGAAGAAGGTGGCAGGCAAGGGTGCCGGCTCAGGTCTTCTGCGCGATGTACCCCGACTCCTTGAGATCACCCGAGCGGTCGTGCAGGCGGTCTCCCTGCCGGTGACGGTGAAGACACGCCTCGGCTGGGACAAGAACGACCTCATCATCACCGATCTGGCGCCCAGGCTGCAGGACTGTGGCATCGCCGCCCTGACGATCCACGGACGCACCCGCTCACAGATGTACAAGGGTGATGCGGACTGGTCCCTGATCCAGGCTGTGAAGGCAGATCCGCGCATCACCATCCCGATCATCGGCAATGGCGATGTGACGGATGGCGAGACGGCTCACCGGCGATTTGAGGAGACCGGCGTCGATGCCGTCATGGTGGGTCGCGGTGCGATCGGTCAGCCGTGGGTCTTTGAGGAGATACGGGCGATGCGCCACGGCGAGCCCAAGCCGCAGCACCCCAAGGAGTGGTACCTCGACTGCCTCAAGCAACTCACCGAGGAGAATATCGAGCGCATCGGGGACGAGCTACGGGGGATCATCCATATGCGACGCCACCTTGCGATCACGCCTCTGCTGAAGGGCATCCCGGACTTCAAGCAACAGCGTGTGGCGATCCTCCGTGCTCAGACGAAGTCCGACCTCTTTGCCCTGCTCGATGATGCCATCACCCGCATCCCCGACTGAGTGGCCATAAATAAAATCGGGGGCTGTGTCTTACGTGAGACACAGCCCCCGATTTTACAAGCCTTAGTGAAGCCTACACCTGATCATTAATGAAAGGCACTACACCCTTACTCAGACAAGCCCTATTTCTTTGAGCCATCCGGATCATAGGCACCTACCAGCAACCTGCCTGCCAGAAGCAAATGATCTGTGTAAGTCGCAAAGTTGTCCATAAACACCCGAGCGGAATTATTGTAGGTCTCCACAGAGATCAGCACTACGCCGTTATCGCCAATAGCACACTTAACGCAGCGGCAATTGAGATTGATATTGTTCACAGCCTTAAGCAAAGCTACTTGATCATCCATACCTTCTGATGACAGGTAGTAGGAAATCTGGACATAAAACGGAGCCATATCGTCCTGAATGGTAACTAATAAGTTATCACCCTCTTTCTTGAACCAAATGTCACCATCTTCATCTACAGACGGGATAAACCCCTCATCCTTCAGAAAGCTGACAACAGAGTCTCGGAACGCAATGTTTGCGGCTGAGCGCGGGGCAGTGGGCTCGTCGGCAAAGCAACTCAATGCCGACAGGGCGAAAAGAAGCAGCGAAAAAGCAACTCTCCTGTACATATTCATCTTGTAAAAAAACTGTTTGGTAATCGTGACGAGCGTAAGCTCAGGTCTTAGTAGCTATTTAGACGGCGTGGACGAGGAAGTAATTCTTCTTGCCCTTCTGGATCAGCATATAGGAGCCCTCGACGAGGTCGTCGGCGGTAGGCATGTACTGCGGGTCGCTGACCTTCTCCTTATTGATGCTGATGCCACCACTCTGGATCAGCTTGCGGAGCTCTCCATTGCTCTTGAAGAACCCACACTTGCTCACCAGCAGGTCAAGCAGACCGGTCGTGCCATCAAGGTCGCTCTTGGAGACCTACGCCATCGG
>CAMXXM010000248.1 GCA_947253195.1 uncultured Porphyromonas sp. | reverse complement strand
GCGGAATTCTTTGCCCCTTTTTCACCCCTTATCTTTTTCTTGCGGAATTAAGGTCTTAGAAGAAAAAGTTGTGGGAAGGGTATCTCTGTCTTAAAAAAGCACCCTTAATAATGCTTGGAAAACGGGACAGTAACAGGAGTGTTACAGAGACAAGCAATGAGATAAAGGTATTGCACGAAATGGAATCTACGGTTGAGAAAGACTCTTGACAGGGCGACACATTGATGAATCCCGAGAGTCCACGAACGACCTAAAGATCATTCGTAATCGTCTAATATTTAATCCCTCACACTGACTCCAATCGGGTGTATTGGACAAATTAGCGGCTGACAATCAATGGCATAAACCACTAACTTCAACTTCTCATCTAGATGGAAAGTATCTTCACCGTCCTCATCGTGATTCCCCGATCACAATGAGGGAAACCACCTCGCTTACTCTCCGGACTACATTCTCCCCCGCCCTCTCGCGACAGCGTGTCCCTCCAAGGGGACCCCGGCTCCGTGGCGTGAGGATTTGATTTCATCCACTAAAGAGTTACCTTTGTGGGAGGAAGAGTCAAGAGAGTCTTCTGCTGCACCCATACCTACCTCGTTACCCATGATGGCAAAGTATATGACGCGACCCGTGTACAGGGGGATTGTAGGTGGCGATGAGATCACCGGCCTACGCCCTTGTATGGTTGGTGACGCAGCCCATAGCAGAGGTCACAGAGCGGATCAGAGCCTCGCGAGGATGGCGCTCCTCGTCGCCCGGTCCAACAGCCTGACCCTTTGTATCCGGTACCACTCTCATGCGGAGTGTCTCTTTCGCCATAAAGACAGTAAGAAGTAATAAGGAAATCATAAGCATGACCGACGTCAATCCCAACGAACTTTACCGCCGCCGGGGTGTCTCCGCCGATAAGGAGGATGTCCACGCAGCGATCAAGAATATAGACAAGGGGCTTTACCCACAGGCTTTCTGCAAGATCATGCCCGACATCATGGGCGGTGACCCGGACTACTGCAATCTCATGCACGCCGATGGGGCCGGGACGAAGAGCTCGCTCGCCTACCTCTATTGGCGCGAGACGGGCGACCTCTCTGTCTGGCGTGGCATCTCGCAGGACTCCATCGTGATGAATCTCGATGACCTCCTCTGCGTAGGTGCCACGCAGGGGCTCCTCCACTCCTCCACCATCGGGCGCAATAGCCGGCTTATCCCGGGAGAGGTGATCAGCGCACTGATCAATGGTACGGACGAGCTCCTCGAGCAGCTCCGTGGCCTCGGCGTCGGGATCTACAATACCGGTGGCGAGACTGCCGATGTGGGCGACCTCGTCCGCACGGTGATCGTCGATAGTACCGTCTCCTGTCGTATGAGGCGCGATGAGGTCATCGATGCTGCCCGCATCTCTGCCGGAGACGTCATCGTGGGGCTCGCCTCCTTTGGGCAGGCAACTTATGAGAGCGCCTACAATGGCGGTATGGGGAGCAATGGCCTCACCTCAGCCCGGCATGACGTCTTTGCCCATCACTATGCGGAGAAGTACCCCGAGTCCTACGACGACTGCCTTCCCGACGACGTAGTCTACGTCGGCTCGCACAGCCTCACCGACCGCGTTGAGGGGCTTGACATTGACTACGGGCACTTAGTCCTTGCACCCACACGCACCTACGCCCCTGTGCTGGTGGAGCTGCTTCGCGAGCTGCGCCCGCAGATCCACGGGCTCATCCACTGCACCGGAGGGGCTCAGACCAAGGTGCTGCATTTTGTCAAGGGGAAAAAGATCATCAAGGACAACCTCTTCGACCTGCCCCCACTCTTCGACACCATCCTCTGCGATGGCAAGACCCCGGCGAGGGAGATGTATAAGGTCTTCAATATGGGACACCGGATGGAGGTCTACCTGCCTGAGCAGTACGCAGCCGAGGTGATCGACGTAGCCCGCCACTTCGACATTGACGCTCAGGTCATCGGACGGGTTGAGGAGGCCGCTGAGAGCGAGGTGGTGATCGAGAGCAGTCTCGGCAGCTTCGAGTACCGATGATGGGTCTGTCGGAGCAATTGGCTCCCCTGCGTGCGAAGTTTCGCGAGGTGACCATCCGTATGACCGACCCCGAGGTGATCGGGGATCAGAAGCTCTTCCGCAAGCTGAGCTTGGAGTACAAGGACCTCAAGGAGATCAACGACAAGGCGGAGCAGTATGAGTCGCTCCTCGGGCAGCGCGATGAGGACGAGAAGATCATCGCCACCGGGGAGGATGCCGAGTTGACCGATCTCGCCCGGGAGGATCTCCGAGCGATCGAGGAGCAGCTGCCCGAGCTGGAGGAGGAGCTGAGGATGCTCCTCCTCCCCAAGGACGAGGACGACTCGCGCGATGTGATCATGGAGATCCGCGCCGGCACCGGTGGCGACGAGGCGGCACTCTTCGCCGGGGATCTCTTTAAGATGTACCTGAAGTACTGCGCTGAGCAGGGCTGGAGCTGCCACGTCACTTCGATGAACGAGGGGACTATGGGTGGCTTCAAGTCGGTCATCTTCACCGTCGAGGGAGAGAAGGTCTACAGCCGACTCAAGTACGAGAGTGGCGTCCACCGCGTCCAGCGCATCCCGGTGACCGAGTCACAGGGTCGCATCTGTCTCTTATACACATCTCCGAG
>CAMXXM010000247.1 GCA_947253195.1 uncultured Porphyromonas sp. | reverse complement strand
GGTACATAATCGGGCTATTTGGGGCTCGGAATGGAACTACAGTAAGAACTTTGGGGAAGGAACGATCTTTGACCCCGAGCGCCCTGTATTTAGAGACCCTTCCCAACGCCCCAGGAGGTTTAGTGACATACCGGCACTGAATAGGCTCACTTTCTTTTTGGAAGACAACATGAGCATTAACGTCAACGACCATGTGCTTTCCTTGCAGGCCGGGGTGACTACATCTACATTACTTGGGCTTGACAAATCTTTTACAATGAGCGGTCACTTCTACACGGACTTGCGTGTCAATGCAAAGTACGATGTGGCTCCTATACAGATAGGAGATAAAAAGCTGGGGATTCACTTTGTCGGAGGGTATGGAACACTTCGTGTTTTCCCCGTCATGCAACAACTGAATCCGGAGAAACTCTATTGGGACTTTATTCAACTCAATACCGGTGGATTTCCTAATAGAGCTAAGACTTATATCTTCCAACCTAATTCTACACAACTTGAGCCGGCGATAAACAAGAAATGGGAGGTGAGAATGGATCTGGACTATGATCAATATTACTTCACCGCTACCTATTTCCGGGAAGATATGCCTAATGGCTTCAGACGAGTGGGTGAGCTGACAACCCTCTCTTTCAAAAGGTATGATATATACAGTATCGACTGGAGAAACCTAACGGCACCACCTGATCTCTCCAAGATGAAGTATAAGGAGTATAAGGACTTTGCACTTATCCCATATACTAGGAATGGTAGCCAGACCAAAAAGGAGGGAGTAGAATGGGTGTTCAGTACTCCAAGGTACGACAAGATCCATACTCGTCTGACATTCTCTGGAGCATGGTTTAAGACTATATATAGAAATAGTGCACCGCTGTATGTCCAGCCCGATGTGCAGCTGGGTAAGCAATTGGTATTCCCGTACTATGGTCTATATAAGGACGAGGAGGGCTTGACAAGTGAGATGCTCAATACCGATTTCCGCTTTGATACGTATCTGAGGAAGTATAAGTTTAACCTTTCTCTCTCGATACAAACTAACTGGTATGCCTCCTCTGAATTTCTCCCTAAGTCTGATCGGCCTGACTACTATGTAGACCTCGACTTGGTAGAGCACCCCTATACCGAAGAGTCAAAGAAAGATACTTATTTGCAACACCTCTTCCGTGGAGAGTTGAAGCCTTTATTTGAAAAGTATACGGTGCCGATATGCACACACTTTAATGTGAAAGCAACCAAGTACTTTTTTGATGAAAAGCTAAGGGTGGCACTCTTTGTGAATCGTCTCTTTGACTATAGTCCGGACTACTATCATGAAGGGTATCTCCACCGGAGAAATAGGTATCCCTATTTTGGAATGGAGTTGAACATTAAGTTTTGATCAGTTTATGAAAAATAAAAGAGCAATTTTTGCGTTATTGTTGTTTCCATTATACACAGTCCTATTGAGTGGTTGTGAACTAAAGACCGATGACGTTAACATTATGTGTGAGTTAACGATAGAGGCCAGCCTACCTAATCCGGATTGTAAACTGGTAGATCTCAAGGACCTGGTCTTAGAAACTACTAACCTTAACACTAAAGAAGTGATTAAGCAAAAGGTTACGGAATTTCCTTTCACAATAACGCTACAAAAAGGTTATTACCAAAGAATATACATGGATAGCCAAAGTGTGACAGAAGAGAATACCGTTACCGGTGAAAAGCGAGTGCGGTGGATTCGTGGTTCCAAAAACGATCTATACTTGCTACAAGATAAGCAGAAGGTACAACTTACTTTCTTCTACATGAGATAAAGAGATACACTTATGAATACAAAAAAATATATATCAAGGATAGTTGGATATGCCTTTGTTATAGTTGCTTTTCTAATGAGCCCATACTCAGTTAGTGCACAGAATCATTCTGCCCACAAAGTGATTGACCATTACGAAGAGCGGCAGATGCTCCCATTCCGTTTTATCTCTCCTTTTGACCTCAACCCTTCATTAGCCGTCAAGCGTTGCGACAGTTCATTATCATCCATTGTGGTCTCTTACAATGCCCACAATAATGATGACTCAGGCCTGTATCAATATGGAAGAGGATATAACCATGTACGTATAGATGCAACCAGCTTTCAAAGGAATTCCTCTCAACAGCTGTGGGGTCGTGCCTACTATCAAAAAGGAGTTAATAAAAGTATCAAGTGGATGTCCAGTTCGGACTTACCGGAGATTTATCCTTACTTTACTGCTGATACAGTAGGAGGAAATGTGAAGTCTGAAGTCTACTTTTTTTCCGGAGGTCTTAACCAAAATACCTGGAGGGGTGGGTCTATAGGTGTGCAAGCCTCTTACAGAGCTCTACATGAGTTTAGAGACACTGACCCCCGTCCCCGTAATGTCGTTTCAGACTTTCGGAGTACGGTGGGCTTATCTCAGCTTATTTCAGATGAGTATTTTGTCTCTGTAAGTGGGCGGTATGATGTCTATAAGCAGCGCAGCTATAAAGTTGAGTTCGCCAACGAATTGGGCGGTGTGCATGAGATGAGTATGAAAGGGCTTGGTGAAATTACGAAACGCTTTAGTGGGGCTAATGGCTCTTTGTATTATCGCAAGAGTGGCTATGGTGCTACCATCGAGTTTGTTCCCAAAGGCAGGTCAGGTATTTATGGCTCACTTGGGTAT
>CAMXXM010000246.1 GCA_947253195.1 uncultured Porphyromonas sp. | reverse complement strand
CACCCATAAGGTTTCGTCGGCAGCGTCAGATGTGTATAAGAGACAGGTGCTGTAGGGGAGGGCGGAGGCGTAGAAGTCCTTGCCCGACACGAAGCCCAGCCCCTCGCCCCGCTCATTGATGACAGACCAGTAGCGAAGATCGCTGTGGAGACCGCTCTCCTGAGGTCTGTCGTAGGAGAAGTAGGCATCGCTGACGGCGAGGTCGTACCAGCCGATGAAGGCATTGGCCTTACGGTCGGGGTAGGTCTCGATCGGACCTCTGCCGTAGTAGTGGATCTGGCTGTAAGCGACAGGCATCTCCATCTGCAGACCGAAGCGGAAGAGCTCCGGCATATCCTTGTCGTTGCTGCGGGGATCGAGCTTCTGAGAGACGTAGACCTTTCCGTCCACATCGATCGTGTACTCCATCGTCAGGTCGCACTGCACGCCCGGCAGGTCGTACTTCGTCACCACATGACCGCGCCCGCTCAGCACCTCAGCACTGATCGAGGTAAGCTTCATCTCCGGATCTCTCCACGCCTGCCACTTCCGCTGGAGACCGGCACCCTCGTCATTGTCCGTGGGGGCGCGGTAAAAGGATGGCTTCAGGGCGGATCCCTCTGCCAGATACTCACTGTCTCCCATGCTGTAGCCGGTTAGGAAGCCGCTCTTCTTATCGAAGGCAACGACGCAGTCGTGATTGACCAAGAAGTGGATCGTCTGATCCGAGCTGTCCTCCATGGTCACGTAGCCATACTGACCGAGTGGGAGCATCCGCTCGGTATGCTCGGCAAGCGTGAGCTGATTGCGCGCCACGAGATGGTCCGCGGGGATGAGCGGCTGATCCTCCAGAGTGCGGTACTCGACATTGAGGAAGACATCCTTGCCGGTGGCATCGATGGATGGCAGCTCGATCTCCAGTCGCTCGGTCTCCCCGGGCTTGACGGCAGGGCAGGCCATAGAGCGGGACTGCACCTCCTGTCCGTCTACTGTGATGGCGTAATTAAGGGACAGGTAGTCAAGCGGGCGGAAGTCATTGTCATTCTTGATCAGGAGTGTGACACGCCCGAGAGAGAGACCTCCCTCCATAGTGGTGAGGACCGGCTGGTAGGCGTACTTTGCCTCCACAGCATTGGGCTTGGGCATGCGGGTGCAGTCGAAGAGTCCGTTGTCGCAGAAGTTATTGTCGCTCGGGTCGTAGTCGTTCCAGTCACCGCCGTAGCCTCTGACGATGGTGCCGTCCGGCTTCTGCATATACTGCGCTTGGTCGACAAAGTCCCAGATAAAGCCCCCCTGCAGGACCGAGTAGGTGTGGAAGAGATCCATGTAGTCGGTCATGCACCCTTGGCTATTCCCCATGGCGTGAGCGTACTCCACGAGTATGTAAGGCTTGGTGGGATGGCTCTGCGCATACGCCACGAGCTCACTCGGTCGGCGGTACATATTGCCATAGATGTCGGTATTGGGTCCATCCATGGCACGCTCGAGTATGATCGGTCGGGTGGTGTCCAGCTTCTTGATTGCCGATCGGGCGGTGGTGAAGTTTTGCCCATCTCCTGCCTCATTGGCCATCGACCACATGATGATCGAGGGGTGGATGCCTCTCGAGGCGACGTGACGGACGTTCCGCTCCACATGCGGGACCACCCACTCCGGCTGCTTGGCGAGAGACTCCGCTCCATAGCCCATGCCATGGGACTCAAGGTTGGCCTCGGCACAGACGTAGAGCCCATACACGTCGCAGAGCTTGTAGAAGTAGGGGTCATTGGGGTAGTGGCAGGTGCGGATGGCATTCATGTTGAATTGCTTAGCCAGCTTCACATCCTCCAGCATACGCTCGCGCGACACGATGCATCCGGTATTGGGGTCGGTGTCGTGGCGGTTGACACCCTTGATGAGGACCGGCTTGCCATTGACCTTGAGCAGAGTGTCCTCGATCCTGATGTTGCGAAAACCGATGTCAAAGCGGGACACCTCGGTGAGCTGCCCGTCGACGAAGCTCTTGATCACAAGCTTGTAGAGGTTGGGGGTCTCGGCGGTCCAGGCAGCGACACCGGGGATGATGACCCGGATCGTATTGACGCTGAAGCCCGGCAACGAGCGCTCCCAGACCCTCTGCCCGAGGGCATCGGTGAGGGAAAGCTCGTACCTGGGAGAGCCTACCGACTTGAGTCGGAGAGCCAGCAGCCCGTCCTTGTAGTCATTGATCAGATCCTGTGTGATCGTAATATCTGCCAAGTGGGACTTGGAACGGGCGTACAGGTAGACGTCGCGGTGAAATCCCGTGTGGCGAAACATATCCTGATCCTCGAGGTAGGTCCCATCGCACCAGCGGAAGACGCGGAAGGCGATCGTATTCGTCTCCCCCGGCTTGATGAATGGGGTGACGTCAAACTCCGCCTCCAGTCTCCCATCCTCCGTGTAGCCCACGAAGTCGCCATTGACCCAGACATAGGCACAGGAGCTGACCGCCCCGATGTAGAGTGTGATGTCCTCGCCACTCCAGTCAGTCGGTACGACGATCTCGCGACGGTAGGAGCCGACGATATTGTCCTTGTAGGGCACCGGCTCCTTGGCGAGAGGTTGATTCTTGAAGTGTCCGCGCCAGGGGTAGCCGACATTGAGGTACAATGGGTCGCAGACGCCGTTTTTCTCCCACAGTCCCGGGATGGGCATCGTCCGCCAAGCGCTGTCAT
>CAMXXM010000245.1 GCA_947253195.1 uncultured Porphyromonas sp. | reverse complement strand
AGAGGGTGGGACGAAGCACCCCCTGCGGGTGCCCGCTCCATAGCTGTACCCCTCAATTGCGTCACCGCTCGACGCGCCGAGCGCACGGCTTAGGGATTGAGTGACAAAAAGGGTACATTTGTAGAGAGTATAACCAGTACCGTAGTATAATGAAGCGGCTTTTTGACTTTGTCGTCGGCGGCGGCGGCCTCGCAGGCCTATACTCTGCCTACCATCTCTCCCGACGCGGCTCCGTAGCTCTGATCGCTCAGGGAGCGGTCGAGGACAGCAATTCGTACCACGCTCAGGGCGGCATAGCCGCTGTCAGTGCGCCGGGCGATACCACCGACGAGCACTATGACGACACCATCGTTGCCGGTGTCTACCTCAACGACCCCGGTGCCGTCCGCGTCCTCACGGAGGAGGCACCGGCACGGATAAGCGAGGTAGTCGGCATGGGGATGACCTTTGACAAGACCCCCGATGGCCGGACCGCTCTCGGGCTGGAGGGTGGGCATCACCACCATCGGATCCTCCACGCCGGGGGAGACGACACCGGGCATCGGATCTCTGACTTCATGATCCGGCAGGTGAGGGCGCAGGAGGCGATCACCCTCTTTGAGCACCACGAGGCGCTGGAGCTGATCGTCCGTGAGGAACGCTGCCGCGGCATCCTCGTGTACGACAAGGAGGCACACCGCATCGAGCCCTTCCTCGCCGGCAGCGTCATCCTCGCCACGGGAGGCTGCGGAGCGCTCTTCAGCCCCACGACCAATCCTCCCACTGCCCTCGGGGACGGCTGCGCACTCGCTCATGAGGGCGGGGCGGAGCTGCGGGACATGGAGTTTATCCAGTTTCACCCCACGGGACTATACACAGAGACGGATCACGCCTTCCTCATCAGCGAGGCGGTCCGCGGGGAGGGCGCGATCTTGCTCAATGATCACGACGAGCCCTTCATGAAAGGGCGTCACCCCTTGGCCGACCTCGCCCCGAGGGACGTGGTGGCGAGGGAGATCTTCCGCGAGATGAAGAAGAGCGGTGCCTCGCACGTCCGCCTCTCACTGAGGCACCTGGACCCGGAGCGCATCCGCCACCGCTTCCCCACCATCACCGCCTACCTCGACTCCCTCGGCATAGACATCACCCGCGAGATCCCCGTGGCGCCTGCCGCACACTACACCGTGGGCGGGATAGCGACCGACCTGGAGGGACACACCTCCCTCCCCGGGCTCTACGCCGTGGGGGAGGCGGCAAGCACCGGCGTCATGGGCGCCAATCGCCTCGCCTCCAACTCCCTCATCGAGTGCCTCGTCTACGGCAAGCGCGTGGCGGAGAGGGCCGAGGGAGACCCCGTCGACCTCACCGACCTGCCGGAGGAGAGCGTGCCGAGCCTCGACCGGGAGCAGTCGGAGGAGTGGTACCGGAGGGAGGGAAAGCCGATCGAGGAGAAGTGTGCCCGACTGATGACCGCCTACTGTGGCATCATCCGTCGCGGGGACGAGCTCCGGCGACTGATCGTGCAGCTGGGCATCGAGGAGGAGCGCGTGCGGCCGCTGAGTCGGGACAACGTCTACGCCCTGATGACCCTCCGGAGGCTCCACCTCTCCACGCTGATCGCCCGCTCCGCCCTCTCCCGAGAGGAGTCGCGCGGCTGCCACTATAGGGAGGACTTCACTGCGACAAAGCCGCAAGGAAGCGTCTTCCACACGCTCATCGACCGGGACGACACCATTCGCCGGGAGCCGGTCGCTGAGGAGTAAGAGCGAGTCATTTTTTCATCACCATACTTTAGCACAGTCATGCATACATACGACATAGAGGAGGAGAACTTAGATCGTCTCATCGACCTCGCCCTCGACGAGGACGGGGTGTCGCACGACCTCGCCACCCTCTCGATCATCCCGAGGGAGGAGCTCCAGACCGCCTTCATCACTGCCAAGGCGGACGGTATCATCTCCGGCATCGAGGTGGCCCGCCGGCTGATAGAGGCGGTGGCCGACATCGACGAGGAGGTGGACTATGAGCCACTCGTCGCCGACGGAGACCACATCACCAAGGGACAGGACCTGATCCGCATCCGCTGCACCTACCGCACGCTCCTCGGTGCGGAGCGGACGATGCTCAATTTCCTCCAGCGCATGAGCGGCATCGCCACTGCGACAGCACAGCTCGTCAAGCTCTGCGAGGGTACCCGGGCGCACGTCCTCGACACGCGCAAGACGCTGCCGGGGCACCGACTGACGGATAAGATGGCGGTACGCCACGGCGGAGGGTACAACCACCGCCTCGGGCTGAGCGACATGTGCCTCCTGAAGGACAATCACATCAAGCTCGCCGGCAGTATCACCGCCGCCGTAGAGTCAGCGCGCCGCTCCCTCCCGCTCTCCATCAAGATCGAGGTGGAGACGGAGACCCTCGAGCAGGTGGAGGAGGCGGCACGGGTCGGCGCCGACATCATCATGCTGGACAATATGTCCACCGAGATGATGACCGAAGCGGTTCGCCTCATCGACGGCCGAGCAAAGACCGAGGCCTCCGGCAACGTCTCCGCAGAGACCATCCGCGCCATCGCCGAGTGTGGCGTCGACTACATCAGCGTCGGCGCCCTGACCCACTCCGTGAGGGCGCTCGACATCAGTATGAACTTTGGACACAAGGAAAAGGGAACCTCAGACCGGAAATGATGACTCAGGAAC
>CAMXXM010000244.1 GCA_947253195.1 uncultured Porphyromonas sp. | reverse complement strand
GGGCGGCCGCTGGACAGACTTTGTCCACTACGATGGCAATGCCAATGGTCTCCGCCTACTGACCCACACCTTCTGCGGCAGACGCCCCGGCGGCTACGGCCTCACCTACGCCACGATAGGCTCCTTCATCAAGTACCCCTACACCTCCGCCAAGGAGTATGAGACGGGGAAGTTTGGCTGCTTTGCCAGCGAGGAGGAGACGCTACATCGAGTGGCGCGGAAGCTCGGGCTGCCTATGCTCAGCGAGGAGAGCGAGCACCCCGAGTACGCCCGTCATCCGCTGGTCTACTTAGTCGAGGCGGCGGACGACATCTGCTACCAGATCATGGATCTCGAGGATGCGTATAAGCTCAAGATCCTCTCGCGGGAGGAGTGCACCGAGCTACTCTACCCCTTCCTCACCGACCCGGAGCGGAAGGAGGCTCACCGGGTGATCGGTCAGCTCTCGGACAACAACGAGCAGATCGCCTACCTCCGCGGCAAGGTGGTCAATCGCCTCACCCTCTCCGCCATCGACACCTTCCTCGCCCACCGGGAGGAGATCCTGAGCGGCGCCTTCCACGGCAGCCTGATCGGAGCCATGGAGGAGCGACAGCGGGAGGCGTACAGGGAGGCGCGCGAGGTTGCCTTTGACCGCATCTACTACGCCGGCGAGGTGCTCGACATTGAGCTGGCAGGATTTCGGATCTTCTCCTCACTCCTGGACAACCTGATCGAGGCACAGCGTCATCCGGAGAGAGCCTACTCCAAGCTCTGGTTTAATCGCATCCCCTCCCAGTACGACATGTCGTCGCCGACGCTCTACGGCAAGATCCAGTCCGCCCTCGACTACATCAGCGGCATGACCGATGTCTACGCCCTCGACCTCTACCGCAAGTTTACCGGCATGAGCCTGCCTGCCATTTAAGCAAAAGGATAGTAATGGAAAGAAAAGACTTCGAGATCATGGCGCCGGCCGGCAGCCGGGAGTCGCTCATGGCAGCGATCCGGGGTGGCGCCGATGCCGCCTACTTCGGTATCGAGGGACTCAATATGCGGGCCCACTCCTCCAAGAGCTTCACCCTCGAGGACCTGCCTGAGGTGGCAACCCTGCTCCGCGACCACGGGATGAAGAGCTACCTCACCGTCAATACCATCATCTACCCCGAGGATATGGTGCGGATGCACGAGATCATCGACGCTGCTAAGGCCGCCGGCATCTCCGCCATCATTGCCACCGACATAGCCACCATGGCCTACGCCTACGAGCAGGGGGTGGAGGTCCACCTCAGCACCCAGCTCAATATCTCCAATGTCGAGGCACTCCGCTTCTACGCCCGCTACGCCGACGTCGTGGTGCTTGCCCGCGAGCTCACGCTGGACCAAGTGGAGCTGATCCACCGCGCGATCGAGGAGGAACACATCTGTGGTCCCAAGGGGGAGCCGATCCGCATCGAGATGTTTGCCCACGGGGCGCTCTGCATGGCGGTGAGTGGCAAGTGCTACCTCAGCCTCGGGGAGATGAATAAGTCTGCCAATCGGGGCGAGTGCAATCAGATCTGCCGCCGGCGCTACCTCGTCACCGACGATGCCACAGGCGACCAGCTCACCGTCGACGGTAAGTACATCATGTCGCCCAAGGACCTCAAGACGATCCACTTCCTCAATAAGATGATCGACGCCGGCGTGCGGGTCTTCAAGATCGAAGGCCGTGCCCGAGGTCCGGAGTATGTCCGCACGGTCTCCGAGTGCTACGATGAGGCGATACGAGCCTACTTAGACGGCAGCTACGGCGCGGAGAAGATAGCCGGCTGGGACGAGAGACTGGCCACGGTATTCAACCGAGGCTTCTGGGACGGCTACTACCTCGGTCAGCGGCTCGGTGAGTGGACCGACCGCTACGGCTCCGACACGACTGAGGTGAAGGTGGGCATCGGGCGGGTCTCCCACTACTATACGAAGATCGGTGTGGCGGAGCTTGTGCTGGAGACCGGCTATGTCGAGGAGGGCGAGCGACTCTTGGTGACCGGTCCGACGACCGGGGCGGTCTTCTTTGAGGCGAAGCAGATGCTACTCGGTGACAAGTCCGAGCGAAGGAGCCGCATCGACGAGATCGGCATCCCCTTCAGCATAAAAGTGCCCGAGGAGCTGCGCCCGGGGGATCGCCTCTTCGTGATGAGGAAGCGGAAGAAGGAGAGAGGGAGCAAGTACTTCTGAGCCATGGCACCCAAGAGCTATCTCTACATCAGCCCCACGCTGATCGTCCGCGACTATGAGTGCGACATCCAGGGCGTGGTGAACCATGCCAATTACCTCCACTACATGGAGCATGCGCGGCACCAATTTCTCCGCATCATCGGTGACAGCTTCTCGAGCAAGCACGGCGAGGGATTTGATATGTTTGTCACCCATGCGGAGCTTGACTATCATCGACCACTCCGGTCAGACGACACCTTCGTCATCGGCATCACGATCGGCCGGAAGGGACCCCTCCTCGTGGTCGAGGAGGATGTGATCCGCGAGAGCGACGGCGTGGTGGTCTGCTCCGGTCGGGTCCACGTCGCCGGCGTGCAGGATGGACGGCTGACGCGGGGGGAGTACTTCGACATCCTCATGGGCTACTGCGACAAGCACCTCAAGCCCCTCCCCTTCCCGTGTCCCTCTCACTGACCCCTGCCGAGCTTGCCCTCCTGCGACTGACGATGCTCCCGGGTGTCGGC
>CAMXXM010000243.1 GCA_947253195.1 uncultured Porphyromonas sp. | reverse complement strand
TACACCCATAAGGTTTCGTCGGCAGCGTCAGATGTGTATAAGAGACAGCAAGAGGGTAGTCCCCCTCGAGGCGCTACCGGAGGAGCTGGAGCACCACTCCTTTGACGTGCTGGTGATGATGGGAGCGGGGGACATAGAGTTTGAGATCCCCAAGGTGATCGACCACCTCAGGAGATCAGAGCAGTAAGCCGCACGCCTATGATACGCCGTACAAGGAAAGAGAAAGTCCGCCGGATCCTCGGTTGCACGCTGATGGCACTATTGGTGGTGCTGCTCGGTTGCTCTTTTGCCATTGCGCGGCGCCACGTCTCCTACGCGATCCACCCCTCCCGCACGGTGATACGCATCGTGGACACGAGGAAGGGACGCTTCCTCAGGGAGCGAGAGGTGGTGGCGGTACTCCCGATCGACCTCAAGGACAGCATCTCACGCGGCGTGGATCCCGACCGCATCGAGAGAGATCTGGTGGACGCCTCCACCTACATCCGCAGCGCCACCGCCTTTATTTCCCCCTCGACAAAGCGGCTCCACGTCATCGTCCACGAGCGCACGCCGATCATCCGCTACTTCCGCAACGGCACCTCTTGGTACCTTGATGATGAGGGGATCTCCGTCCCTCAGAGACAAGGCTCCGCTGCCTACGTCCCCCTTGCTGCGGGCACGATGACCGACGGCACGATCCACTACGTCCTCTACCCACTGGCACAGTACCTCTACGACCACAGCGAGTGGAGTCACTTCTTCAGCTACATCGAGATCATATCTGAGAGCAAGATCCACCTCTACCCGAGAGTCGGGACCGTGGTCTTTGAGCTCCATGGACTGGATACGCTCGAGCAGGACCTCGCCAAGATACCCATCTACTACAAGGATATAGAGTCGCAAGTGGGGACCAATAAGTACGCCCTCATCAAGCTCTCCTATGACAATCAGATCGTATGCGTGAAGAGAGAGAAGTAGTTCCTCCCCACGATCGGGCGGTGACCGAGCAAGAGATCGAGGCCAACGAGCGGGAGAAAACGCGAGCCTACGCCTTCTCCTCACTCGTCAATTTTCTCCTGCCACCGATCAAGCTCTTCGCCGGTATCACCGGTCACTCGGCGGCACTGATTGCCGATGCCATCAATTCGCTCCTCGACATCTGTGCCAATATCATCACCTACATCTTCCTCCACATCTCGGCGAAGCCAAAGGAGGACAACGAGCACATCTACGGCCACGGCAAGTACGAGATCGTCGGCTCGCTCTTGATCGCCCTGTCGATGCTGGTGACGGGAGTGCTGATCGTCTTTGGCTCCTGCCGCACCCTTTATGCCTTCTTCCGCGAGGGAGTGCTCCCCAGGGAGCCTGAGGTGATCGCCCTGTGGGTGGCCGTCGGCACGGTCGTGATGAAGCTCACCACCTACTACTACACTGAGCGGAAGGCAAAGGAGACCCACTCCGACGCCCTCCACGCTCAGGCGATGGACCACATCTCGGACGTCTTCTCCGCCTCGGCCGTGGTGATAGGCGTGCTGGGCGCTAGGCTGATCCCGGGGGAGGGGACACTCTTTGAGCCACTCGCGGCCATCATCGTCGGCGGACTCATCATCCGCTCCGGCATAGGCGTCTACCGCCCTGCCATCCTCAAGCTCACCGACAGCACCGTCGACGCTGAGACAGTGGAGGAGATCCGAAGCGTCGTCAGCACCGTGCCGGGTGCCACCTCGCCTCACCACATCATGGCGCGTATGATCGGGTCTGAGACACTCTCCATAGAGCTGGACATACGAGCCGACGGCCTCCTCACCCTCTATGAGGCACACGACATCGCAAGCGAGACTGAGCAGGCACTCCTGGACCACTTCGGGGCACGGACGCACGTGGTAGTCCATATGGAGCCCTCCCACCCCTACCGCCACACGAGGGACTTCATGCAGCGCCGACCCGAGCTCTGCGATCCCGACTCGGGCGAGCCACTCCAGGATAGATGACAAAGGGTCCACTTCACCTCCCCGCCCGACTGCAGCCCGCCCGCCTCGAAGCGGGCATCGACGAGGTGGGTCGCGGCTGCCTTGCCGGACCTGTGGTGGCCGCTGCCGTGATCCTCCCCGGGGACTTTGACCTCCCCGGTCTGACCGACTCCAAGCAGCTCACAGCTCATCGTCGCGAGGACTACGACCTCACCATCAGGGAAAAGGCGATCGCCGTCTCCGTCGGCAGCGCCACCGTCGAGGAGATAGACCGGCTGAATATCCTCGGAGCCACCTTCCTCGCCATGGAGCGAGCCATCGAGGGGCTGGAGCCCCGCCCGGAGTACCTCCTCATCGATGGCAACCGCTTCCGCAGTCACCTCGAGATCCCCTACGAGACGATCGTAGGGGGTGACGGCAGGGTCGCCTCAATAGCTGCCGCCTCCATTGTGGCAAAGGTCTATCGAGACCATCTGATGGCTCACCTCGCCGAGGAGTACCCCGAGTACCACTGGGAGCGAAACGCCGGCTACGGCACAGCGACCCATCTCGCCGCCATCCAATCGTACGGGCTCACGCCGCACCACCGCCGCACCTTCGCCCCCTGCCGTCCCACCCTCTTCGACAGCTGACCTCTCTTCTTTGAGAGGAGACGGTTATATGCGATGCCACATACGCAGATAAAGGTATCGTCTTCAGAGACCTTTGCACGGTAAAAGTGCCATATTTCCTTGTAGATCAGATGTATAATC
>CAMXXM010000242.1 GCA_947253195.1 uncultured Porphyromonas sp. | reverse complement strand
GTATAAGAGACAGCCTATTATGAGAGAGAAGAAAGGATACCTCCAGGTATACACCGGAGATGGGAAGGGGAAGACCACCGCTGCGATCGGGCTGGCGGTGCGTGCCGCCTTGGCCGGGAAGCGGGTCTTCGTGGGGCAATTCGTCAAGAGTATGCGGTATCACGAGTGCCGGATAGAGGAGCTGCTGCCATCGATTCACTTTGAGCAATTTGGTCTCGGGTGCGCACTGATCCACGAGCCGTCTGAGGAGGATGTGCGACACGGTCGTGAGGGGCTGGCTCGGGCGGCGGAGGTGATGTCCTCGGGGGAGTGGGATGTGGTGGTGCTGGATGAGGTGACGATAGCACTCTACTTCCACTTCTTTACCGTGGAGGAGCTGCTCGAGGTGATCCGTGCCCGAGAGCCACACGTAGAAGTGGTCTGCACAGGGCGCTATGCCCCGGCAGACTTGATTGCCGCTGCTGACTTAGTGACCGATATGCGGTGCGTCAAGCACTACTACGATGCTGGGGTGCCGGCGCGCTCCGGCTTTGAGCGGTAGGTGACCTGAGGTAAGGCATGCCGCCCCGGATAAGGGAAGCGAAGGAGGATTGAGAGCAGGAGCACCCCGAAGAGGATCATCGGGTAGTACATAAAGGGGAGGATCTCCGTCGCGGAGAGCCCTGTGAGTCCCGAGGCGATCAGCATCTGAGCGCCATAGGGGAGGACAGCCTGTACGATGCAGGAGGTGATGTCGAGGATGCTGGCTGTACGCCGTGGGTCGACATCCAGTCTCGTGCCGAGGTCTCGCACGATCCCGCCGGTGGTCAGGATGGCAATGGTATTATTGGCCGTGCAGGCATTGGCCAGTCCCACAAGGGCGGCGAAGGAGAGTTCGCCCGACCTCTTTCCGGACACACGCTTGGTCAGTCGCTCGACGATGAAGTCTATCCCGCCCCGCTGCCGGATCAGCTCCAGCAAGCCACCGGCGAGCAGTGTCACGATGATCAGGTCGCTCATCCCGGCGATCCCCTTGCCTGCTGTCGTCATCACTTCGACCGAGGTGATGGAGCCGCTGCCGAGACCCACCAGCACCGAGAAGAGGATGCCTGCGGTCAGGGCGACCAAGACATTTACCCCACTGACGGCGAGGAGGATCACAGCCAGGTAGGGCAGCATCAGATACCACGAGCCGGTAGTGCTGACCATCGCCTCCGGCACTTCCTGACCGAGGATCAGGTAGAGCAGGAGCGTGAGCAGGGCAGCCGGTAGTGCCATCAGGACATTGGCGCGAAACTTATCCCTCATCCGCACGCCTATCGTGCGGGTGGCGGCAATGGTGGTGTCAGAGATGAATGAGAGGTTGTCACCGAAGAATGCACCACCGACGATGATCGCCGTGATCAGCCCGGCGCCACCGCCCATCTCCGTCGCCATCCCGCTCGCTATAGGTACGAGAGCAGCGATCGTACCGACGCTTGATCCGAGGGCAAAGGAGATGAAGCAGCTGACGACAAACAGCCCCGCGTACATTACCCTCGACGGAAGCAGTGAGAGCAGAAGCCCCACCGTCGCATCGATGGCTCCGATCGCCTGTGCCACGGAGGAGAATATCCCCGCAAGGATGAAGACCCAGATCATCAGCAGGACGTTGCTGTCGCCCGCCCCTCGGGCAAAGGTCTCTAAGCGCCTCTCGAGAGAGTGCCCGTCAGGCAACACCATTGCGTAGATCGCCGTAAGGCAAAAGGCGACCGTGATCGAGACGGCATAGAAGTCGCGGACCAGCAGGCTGACTCCAAGGTAAAAAATGAGGAAAAAGAGGAGGGGCGAGAGGGCAAGCAGCCCCTTGGTCATCGGCATCAATCGGTGCGCAGAGGACTGACGACCGACCACTGCCTCCTCGCGCAAAATATTCTTATTCGGTATAATTCCCATATCGCGGGCAAATATACCACAATCAACTGATTTTCCGCAAAAGTTTGCCGACGGTATCTGTTTGTGCAGTAGTGTGGTCTGCCGACCTTCCTGCAGGGATGGGGGAGTAGCCTCGCAAAGTCACTTCATCCCTATTAAGCGGCGAATGTCAGAGAGCTTATTGAGAGCCTCGAGGGGGGTAAGGTTGTCAATGTCGAGCCCCTTGATCTCATCGCGGATCGCAGAGAGGGTCGGGTCGTCGAGCCGGAAGAAGCTGAGCTTCATCGGACCATCGGTGGTCTCGTCAGCGGCAACGGGTGATGAGGAGCCGTGTCCCGCCTTGCGCTCAAGCTGACTGAGGATCTCCTCTGCTCGGCTTACGATCTCTCGCGGCATCCCCGCCATCCGTGCCACATGGATGCCGAAGCTGTGCTCGCAACCTCCGGGAACCAGTTTCCTAAGGAAAATCACCTTGCCCTCGGCCTCTTTCACAGAGACATTATAGTTTCGGATCCTCGGCAGGACGCCCTCCAGCTCGTTTAGCTCGTGGTAGTGGGTGGCAAAGAGGGTCTTAGGGTGAGCCCGATGATTATTGTGCAGATACTCCACGATCGCCTGTGCCAGCGAGATGCCATCGTAGGTGGAGGTACCGCGCCCCAGCTCATCCACGAGGACGAGGCTGTTGGGGGTGATGTTATTGAGGATGATCGCCGACTCGGTCATCTCGACCATAAACGTACTCTCACCGCGCGAGATGTTGTCCGACGCCCCCACGCGGGTGAAGATCCGATCCACGATGCCGAGGCGCGCCTCACGTGCCGG
>CAMXXM010000241.1 GCA_947253195.1 uncultured Porphyromonas sp. | reverse complement strand
CCTCTATGGAGTGGATCGTCATCGGTGCGCGTACGATGGCGGCATAGCTCTCTATCTCGTCGGCGATCTGCGCCGCCTGACCCGCCTCGTAGATCCCCGAGGAGGAGTTCATCGCCTTCTCAATGGCGATGGTGATCTTGCTCTTGTCGAAGGGTACTCGTCGTCCATCCCGCTTGATCACCTCGAGTATGGTGGTTGCTGACGGGTGGCTCTCTGTGCGCTGCGGATTGTCCATCTGGACAACTTTTTCCTCCTTAAGCATAGCGGTCTCCATATGTAAAGCTCTGGTATAAAGTGTAGTAATGATTTTGTAAAAACAAATAGTGGGAAACTTTCTCATCTTATTCGTCGGCTAAGTTAGCCAAAGTTATCCACTCTTGCTATGACAAAAGTCCCTCAGTCGTCTGTCTTTTTGTCCCTTCCCGCTCCCCATCAGCTGTAAGAGTAATTGTTAATGTGTGACTATCATACAATGCTCCTTCTCGATACCCCTTCCAGGAAAGCGCAAAAAAGGAGGTCCCGGTATCTATCTACCAGGACCTCCTTTCTCTTAGGGGCTCAAGCAAGAGACCCCTTGCGATCAGTCACCGAGGTTACTCCGAGACTGGCTCATAGAGCTCTACCTCACCGATGAATGCACCATCGGAGAACACAGATCCGAAGCGATCGATACGGATATCTGTGACCGGTACGGGCTTGTCGAAGCGGATCACATACTCGTTCCTACCCCGATCGATGCCCTCCATCGTACCCATGTCGTAGAAGTTGCGACCACCATTGTCCGAGATCCACACGCCACAGCGGGTAAATCCGGTCGAGTAGAGTGTCGATCCATACTGATAGATCGGGCTGTAGATGTAGACATAGCCGACCATGCGTGGCTCATCCCCGAAAGAGAGGGTGAGTGCATTGCTGCTTGCTCTTCCGGAGATCCATGTGCGACCGATTTCGTTACTCTTTTCGCCGTCAAGCACATAGTCGGTGCGGTCGTCATTGTAATTAGCGGAGGCGAAGAGGTCGAGGGAGGGGATCCTTGCGGCTCCGGCCGGGATCTCGTCTATCATAGTGACGTTAGGTCTCAGGTAGTCAAGGCTGTTGACAGAGACCTTGACGATGATCTGATTGAGTCCCTCAGCGGTGTGGAAGTCCTCGCCAGTGGGCACTAACTCCAGGACCGTAGCGTAGCTGCCATCCTTAAGGTCTGCCTTAATGCTCTCCGGTAGGCTGATATGCAGAGTGGTGGACTTATCTCCCTTAGCGATGGTCACCGTCTTGTCAAAGGTCAGGATGCCCTCGGGGAGCTCCAGGAACCCCTCTCTGCTCAGCCCGAGGCTCATAAACTTATCCTTGCTGACACGCACGGACATACTTACGTCGCTGAGCGTCTCGCCCTTGATCACCTCCACGATGGTTTCTTGAGCCTTCTCGCCATTGGGGGCAAAGTGTCCGTCCTTACCATTGAGGAGGAAAGTGAGGGGCTCCTGACCACTCTTGGGGGCAACGAAGTTACCTCCCTGGAAGATATAGGGTGCCGGCTTGTCCACCGAGGTGGCTTTCTCGCTGGGTGTAAATTCGTAATTGGACTCCACAATCTCCACATCGGGCTTACTGCAGGCTGCCATACCGAGCAGGGTAAGTGCCGAGAGGAGCGGAGTAAATAGTCTATTTATTGATCTCATAACTATCTGTATCACTTGAGGTTCTTCTCAGCTATCATTGGAGGGTTCATGAGGCTGATGGCACCACGGATATTTCCGTAGTTGGGCCCGTAGATGTGATCCTCATTGATGTGGAAGGCTCCCACGCCCCCTAAGCCATTCTCAATAGCCACGCGGGCGTAGTTATTGATAAAGCTATTGGCATTCGGCTCATTGGTCTGGAATGTCTCTGTGATCAGCAGCTGCTTGCGCGTGATGCCCTTGCCGGCAAAGCGATCGACAGAGGAGGCCCATCGAGAGCCGGTATTATTGTAGCTCTGGGCGATGAAGTAGTCGAAGTACTGTACCGCATCGGGGTCGAGCCAGTGCAGAGCGCCATTGACATTAAGCATAAGCTTCTTTCCCATAGCCTTCTCCTTCTCGTCAAACTTCTCTCTCAGCTGACGGAAGAAGTAATTCTCCCGCTCCTTGTTGCCGGACTGGCTGCAGGAGATGATCGCAACGACCTCATCGCTGCTCCAGGTACCGCAGGATTGTCTCTTGCCATCGGGAGAGATATAGGCGGGCTCGTAGTCGAGGTCAAACCCATCGTAGTCGTACTTCTGGATCGAGTCAGCGAGCGCCTGAGCATAAGCCTCGATGGACTTGCGCCAGTCTACCTCGCCACTCTGATCTCTCCACTGCATCCAGCCGCCCTCCGGGGCATTGATCCCCTGTCCGACATCGCCGACAATCCAGCCGATGGTCATACCGATGCCGCGCTCATGCGCGCGCTTCAGCTGCTCCTTGTGAGCCTGTGAGAGGTTGAAGGAGGGACCCCAATTGGAGACAAAGTCTACACTGTCGGGGAGGAGGTCGAGGTTAAAGACCGGATCAGGGCTCTCAGGATTCCAGTTGGCAAACCAGCCAAAGGTGATCATGTGATCACTCTCCTTGTATGCTCTGAGGTCCTCGAGATACTTCTGGCGATTGAGCTTATTGCTCTCAGCAATCCGGGCAGAGTCAGCCTTATTCCTGTCTCTTATACACATCTGACGCTGCCGACGAAACCTTATGG
>CAMXXM010000240.1 GCA_947253195.1 uncultured Porphyromonas sp. | reverse complement strand
ATACCTACCCGTGAGATCAAGAAGAAGTTGGACGAGGCCCCTAAGGGCTCTGTCCGTGTCCTTGCATCGGCACCCTTCGTCATCTCGGGCGAGAATCGCCGGCTCTCCGAGTATCAGTTGGTCTACCCGACAAGCCTCGTCCTGATGCCACGGGACTCTGTGGCACATTTCTTTGAGAGCGAGCTGACCGATACCGACTCCCCCTTCACCACCTACGTGAGTCGACAGGCGATCCGTGGCTCCTCGACCTACACCTTTGGCAACATCTCGGCGCTGATCAGCAAGCATATCGAGATGAAGCCCGATGAGGACCTCCGTGTCGTAGTCGTCCCGGTGCAGTATGTCGCCGCAGAGCAGCAGCAGCAGGGTGGGGCGGTCTCACCCTCCTCGGTGACCAATCTGGTGCTCCCATCCACGCTTAAGATCAAGATGGATGGTAAGAATAATAAGCTCCGAGTCTATATCAACGAACGCAAGGAGGGGTCGCCCTTCTGATGCGCTTCACGCAAGTATCCCAAGGAGACTCCTCGATCCGGTGTGGTAGGGGGAGTCTCCTTTTCTTTGCCTTTCGACACCCTCTTGTGATGAGAAAATCGTATAACACCCTCCTCCTTCTCCTACTTCTTGTTTTCCCCACTTCGCTGCTCCACGCACAGTCCACACTGGAGGAGCGGTCGCGGTCGGTGATCTTGGTGAAGAATATGGAGGGACTCGTCCCCCTATCCCTCAGTCCGACAGGTCGCATCACCCTGCTGAGTGACGACCTGCAGGCGGTCAAGCCTCTCGCCCGACGGCTCGGGAGCTACCTACCGGTGGATCGGCTCTCCGTCAGGTCGGTGACGAGGGTCCCCTCCTTCACGGCTGACGATCTGCTCGTGGTGGCGATCACCCGGGGCGACCGACCATTGCCGGGTAATGTGGACTCGCTACTCAGTCAGCAGAAGAGCGTGCTGCTCTTCTTGGACCGCCCCTCGGCCGAAGCCTATACCCAAGCCGTCATCGCTGCTGATGCGATCGCTCTCTCGGCTAAGGGAAGGGAGGGGATGAGTGCGCTCGCCGATGCCCTGATGGGCGGGATCCCCTTTGGCGGGACGCTGCTGGACGACAAGCCGACCCTTTTCCCCAATGGCGCCGGTCTCACCACCACTAAGACCCGTCTCGCGACCGCCTTGCCCGAGGATGTGGACCTTGATGGACATATCCTCGTTCGGATCGATCGCATCGCCGAGGAGGGGCTTAGGGCGGGTGCCTACCCCGGCTGTCAGGTGCTGGTCGCCAAGGATGGGTATGTGGTCTACAGCAAGGCTTTTGGCTACAAGGATGCAAGACGAAAGGAGCCCAATAGTACCGAGACGCTCTACGACCTCGCCTCGATGACGAAGGCGATGGCGACCGTGCCCTTGGTGATGATGGCGGACGACGAGGGCAGACTACGGCTCAGCGACCGTATCGATAAGCATATCGACTACCTCCGCTGGAGCAACAAGGGCGATGTGAGGATCTCTCAGCTCCTACAGCACTGCGGGGGTATGCCGGCGGTGATCCGCTTCTATGAAGAGATGATCGACGATGCAAGCTACGACCCGCCACTGATCGCCTTTCGCCGCACCCCGGGCTACCCGACGCAGATGGATCAAAATGCCTGGGCAAGATCGGGATTTCGCTACAAGAGCTCGATGGTCAGCCGCGACTCGACGGCAGTCTACTCCCGGCGCTTCTGCAAGAGGCTCTACCTCTCCCCCGAGGTGCGGGAGATGATGCGTCGGGAGATGAGGGAGTGCAACCGCCGAAGTGGGGGCTACCGCTACAGCGACATCGACTTCCTACTCCTGCAGGAGGTGCTGGAGCACTCCTACCGGCGGGGGCTGGACACGCTCTTCAGCGAGCGGATCTCTGCACCTCTCGGCCTCACGCGTCTCTGCTACAGACCGCTGCAGTACTTTGGTCCCAAGGAGATGGCCGAGGGGCAGCGGGACAACTTCCTCCGCCATCAGACCCTGCGAGGGGACGTGGACGATGAGGCGGCTGCCATGCTGGGTGGCGTGAGTGGCAATGCGGGTCTCTTCGGCAATGCCGAGAGCTGTGCCGTGGTTTGCCAAATGCTCCTCGATGGCGGGCGGTATGGCGGGCGGACGCTCATCGATGCGGAGACGATCCGTCGCTACACCACCTACCGCCACCGCCCCTCGCCCTATGCGCTCGGCTTTGACCGGCAGAGGGGTGGCGGGCGAGGAAACACCTGCGAGGAGGCACCGATGAGTACCTATGGTCATACAGGCTTCACCGGCACCTGCTTTTGGATCGACCCGACTAATCAGATCGTCTATGTCTTCCTCAGTAATAGGGTTGCGCCACAACGCTGGAGTCCCAAGCTCTCCTCGCTCAACATCCGCACCCGCATCCAGTCGGTGATCTACGACGCCCTCCTCTGAGATCTCCCGCCGGCATCGGACAACTCTGCATCGGGCGGTCGGAGTGTCGCTGTTTGGCCACAGGAAGTGGTATTCCGAAAGAAAGAAACGTCATGCGCCGTCTTCTTGATGCGTTCTTTTGTATTTGTCAGTGGTGCGGCACGTTACTATTTCTCCCTGTCGTAGGAATCGCCATTTCGCGTGGAGGTTCTGTGCTTTTTAGCCGTTTATTCATATTGTTTATTCTGTTTTTCGGTATTTGGGTGGGAAATGGATAATCACCATTATGACAAGTAAAAAGATGAATAAA
>CAMXXM010000239.1 GCA_947253195.1 uncultured Porphyromonas sp. | reverse complement strand
CTTGGTCCAGCGGCGCCCCTTGGCGGGAGTGACGTAGATCTCCTTGGGCGTCGAGTAGCTGTCTCGTCCCGGTCCGGTCTTGTGGGTCGCATAGCCGACCAAGGTCCGCTCGTCAAAGAAGTAGCCGGCGAGGTCGGAAGCGTTGCTGACGAGACCGCCCCCATTTCCCCTCACGTCCAGGATGATCCCGTCGGTCTTGTCGAGGTACTTCAGGATGAAGTCCATACTGCCGATGGGCGAGGAGAAGCTATTGTAGCGGATGTAGCCGATACGGTGGTCGGGCTGCCCCTTGATGCCAAAGTTATTGTAGAGCATACCACCCGACTGCATGAGATAGCCGGAGATCTGTCTCTGCCTCACATATATGTTAAGTCCCTCCGTAGGGTCGCCTGCCCAGTCGCTATTGGCACTGACGTCGAAGCCGGTCATCAGATTGACATGCCCGTCGTGAAGCTCATTGAGCATCTCCGCCATGAGCTGAAAGAAAGCAAGGTCGTTGGCCGTTTTCTTCTCCTCCATGAGGTCGATCTTCTTACTGTAGGCGGTGTGGATCGAGTCCCAGTCGACGCCCTTCTCGTCGAGGAAGCAGTAGCGCTCGTCGATGATCGTCCAGAGGGCCTCAAAATTGGCTCTGTAGTCGGCATTCTCCGGCTGAGAGGGGATGCAGGCAGAGAGACCGAGGAGGAGGGCCACCACTGCGGGTAGAGAGTGTGTGAGTCTGAGTGCCATGTCTTAGTATGATGAACTGATGTGATCGGAGCGGAGGGCGCAACCACCGGAGAAAGCGGAGGTCTCAAGGGTGAGCCCCAAGATCAGGCCGACGCTGCCGAGCCGGTACTTGGTATGATTGATCTGCTCCGTGGTGGCGATGTGCTGCAGCCCGACGACCCAAGTGGTGCTGTGGATCGGCAGCTCGATGAGCAGCCGCTGACGGATCGACAGGCTATTGTGCGGAGCGGTGAGGTAGAGCCGGATCGGAGCCCTATTGTCCCCCGAGACATACTCGTAGTAGCTCTGCCCGTAGTCGGGATGGTAAGCGACGTGGAGCAGGGGGAGCGAAATGGTGTAGGAGAGACGCATCGGGAGCGTCTCCCACGGGATCCGGTAGCTGAGGCGGGACCAGGCATCGAGACCGGTCGTCGCCTTGACGTTAGCCACGTTATTGCTATTGGAGAGCTTGAGATTGCCCTGCACCGTAAGCGACCAGGCGGGTGCGACCTCCACCCTCAGCCCGGCGCGCTCCAACAGGGTGTAGGCAAAGGCTGTCTGTGTGTAGAGACCGGGGAGATACATCGGGGTGCCGTTCGCCTTATTTTTCGGCATCCCGAGCCCTAAGTCCAGGTCTTGCCTGAGGTGCCAGCGGTCGGCAAAGTAGGGGAGATCCACCCCGAGCGAGAGCCGGAGGTCATACCCCGTGTGGGCGGAGGGGCTCACATACTGGTCGATGACGCCTACCCGCCCACCGATGAGCAATATCTCGCGGTGCGTGGTGTAGAGCAGTCCATCGTAGGTCCACGGCTCGCCGTGGATGTACTCTCGTGTCTGTCGGCCGAGCCTCTCCAGTCGGTCACTCACTCTCTGCCTCCATCCTCCGGTCTGTGCGACACCGGGGAGAGAGAGGCTCAGAGTCAGGGCCAGCAGTAGTGCAGCCTTGCGGTATCTCTTACTCATCCTCTTCGTCCTTAAATGTCAGCCTCTGCTGACGGGTTACTTCCTCGATCACCTGTGCCTCCTCCTCGGCTCGGTCGTCGACGTCGGGTGCCTCCTCGGTGTCGGGGGCATCCTCCTCGTCCGGCTCATCGTCTCCCTCCTCATCCTCAGGCCGCTTCAGGGGCTCCAGCTCGCGCACCTCCGTGACCGTGGCGGTGCTGATGCGCTTGCCCTTGGCTCGCACGCCCTTGACGGCGATGAAGTCCTCAGCCTCGACCTCCTCCGCCGGTCCCTCCTCATAGACCACCTCCACGCGGGCGTAGGGCTCGTCGGTGAGTAGAAGGAGAGTGTCGTCCGGATTAGTCAGGATCGTGTCTCTCCGCCGGAGCTTATCCTCCTCGAGGAGGAAGCGCTTAAGGTAGGTGTAGCCCTCCTTGCCATTGTGGTAGACGAGGGTCCAGACTTTCTCCGGATCATACTGCTCGATCACGAGGATATTTCGCTCAAAGTGGTTGCTGTCGGAGAAGTCGGAGAGGTACACCGTACCGTCGTCGAGCACCACGAGGAGCTTGTCGTCTCCCATAAACTCGCCCAGGTAGTCGCCCCGGTCATCGTAATTGAGGCGGAAGACGTCGCGATCAAACCATACGTCCCTGCCTCCCAGGGTGCTCTTGCCCTCCTCCTTGAGCGAGATGCGGAAGACCGGCTCCTTCGTCAGGATATTCCCTCGCGCCTGGCGTCCCTTGATCAGCAGGTCGGCAAAGTCGGTCTCAAAGATCAGCCCGCTCTTGCGCCGCTGCTTCTTGGCACTCGGCCGCAGCACGGTCTTGATCACCTCCGCCTCACCATTGGGATTGGCAGTGAAGTAGAGCACCTTGGACTCCGGCTTGCCGCGCGTCAGGTCGTACTCCCGGTCGCGGATCACGGAGGTGACGGCGAAGCGCTTGATGAAGGCGGTACCCTCCTTGCCGTCACGGTAGACGACATTGTAGATCGTCCGCTCGTCGCCGCGCACCCAGCGCGCCACGTGGATGATGTCCTTGCCGACGAAGCTCTTCTCGCTCACTTTCGTGATGAAGTAG
>CAMXXM010000238.1 GCA_947253195.1 uncultured Porphyromonas sp. | reverse complement strand
GTGGAGACGATGCGGATGACGGAGCCGGAGGGGTGAAACTCCGGGTCGGAGAAAAGCACATGCCCCCCGGGGACCAGCTTCCCGCCCACCTCGAGCCAGTGCTTCCGCGCCCATATGCCGTCCACCTCGCCCCGGAAGGTGTAGACCGGCTCCATATTGTCCTCGAGGTACCGCTTCGCCTCGCTGAGCATCCGCTCCTCCGCCTCCTTTACATAGGTGGGGGGCAAAGAGATCCCGAAGATGGCATACCTGTCGCCCGCCTTGGGCATCCACTGTGGGGAGGGGAAGGTGAAGCCGTCCTCCTCCCGGGGGACCAGCTCGAAGCGTCGCTCCTCATGGTGGTACCCCTCGAGGGCGGTCTCCGACTGCCGGATCTCCAGCTCGCGCCCGGCGAGGGCCCCGGACTGAAATCGGATCACCGCCTTCTCCCCCGGGATGCGGCAGTCGGAGTAATTGAGGTCGGCGGGGATGGAGGCATCCTTGATGTCGTAGATGCACTTCGCCTCATCCACGGTGACCACCTCCGAGACAGTGCCGACGCGGGAGGGGTAAATGTGTGAGAGATCGAGTGCCGCCTCCCGCCCCTCGACGCCTGAGGAGAGGGAGGTGGAGCCGTCGGGGAGGTGGAGGGAGCGGGAGCCGTAGGCAGCGGGGTCGATGTTACGCGAGCCGCCGACGACATAGAGGCGGGAGATGGGGAGCTTGTCCCCGTCTCCGGAGCGACTGACTCCGGAGAGGAAGCCCTTCCCCTTCCCGTAGCTCATCGCCACGGGGTCGTCCCGCCACAGCTCCTGCTTGCGGATGGCGATGGTCTGTCGCTCCACGACCCACTCGGAGTGGAAGTCCTCGGCGATGCGGGCGAGGGCGCCGAGGCAGGTCTCCTCCCGGAAGGCTATCATCCGGTCTCCGTCCGAGACCATGCAGTCGCCCACCGACCAGCCCTCCCCCATCGACCGGGCGACGAGGGTGGCGAAGTCGTGAGCCGAGCCGGTGAAGGTGAAGGCGGTCCGCCCCGGATCGGAGGGGTCCTTCAGGAGCCGCTGCTTGAGCAGCTCGGCGGAGGAGTGAAAGGTGATGGTATAGTCAAAGTATCCGCGCCAGAGCTTCTTGACCTCGGAGGGATAGTAGAGGGTAAAGGTCTCCCCCTCGAAGTCCACCGTCGCCCCGAGATGAATGTCGAGCGCCACATCGGAGCGGAAGGAGAGGAGGAGCTCCGAGGAGCGCATGATGCCCCGGGTGAGTTGCGACTTATCGGACGGCTCCACCTCGATGATCTTGCCGTGGTCATGGATCTGTATCATATCATCTGTAGTCTGAGGGTAAAGTAAAATCGTGAGCGAGTGAGCCGGCAGTCGGTCATCTCCGAGTAGTAGCACGCTCGACCGTTGAGCAGCTGCTCTCCCGGCTTAGTGATCAGCGCGGAGAGCATGGCGAGGGAGCCCTGCACCCTCCGCTCATCCCCTCCGTGGGGGATGACACAGGCGACCTCCACCACCCCGGCACGGAGGCGCGGGGTCTTGTCGGGCCTGAGGATCCGCCCCTGCCGGTGGATCGAGTCGGCGAGGTAGCGTCCCCCCTTGGGGGACCTCGGTCTGAGGGCGCTGTCGTAGTAGGAGAGCACCCCGATGCCCATCTCCCCGAGGTCGACCCCCGAGAGGGTCACCCGCTGAGGGTCGAGGGTGACGGCGGGGAGCGAGGGCTCCTTATACAGTGCCCACACCTCCATCGGGTCCGGCACCTCGTAGGAGCAGGTGAGCTCAGCGAGTGAGGAGCGCCGGTGGAAGCGGAAGGCTGTCACCTCCCTCAGCCGGTGACGGACCGGTATCATCTCCGTGGGAGCGTCACCGGAGAGGGCTGCCCATGCGGCGGGGTCGAGGACACTCCCTGGGTCTCCGGCGAAGCGCCTCGAGGCATCCGCCCCCACGACGAAGGAGAGGTCCATCGTGAGGCACCCCCATACGGGGCGGGAGAGGTCCACCTCGAGACCGTCGAGGTCGCCCCAGTCATTGGTCGGCGGGGTCTTGCGGGGCGGCAGCTTATAGAGGTCGCCCTTGCCCCCTCGAGCGAAGTAAGTCTCAGACATCTCTGTACTCTGTCTCAAAGGTGAAGCGCTCAGCGAAGATGCCGTCGTGGAGGCGCACCGACTCCTCCCGCACTCGCGAGAGCGGGGCGAAGATGCCGTCGGCATCCCAGCCCTGCAGGGCGCTGTATATCTCGTCAGCCTCATCGTAGGGGGCGAGGCCTGCCATCCGCCGCTCCTCGGGGACGTGGTCGGCGGTCTCCTGCACCCTGTCGGTGGCGTAGGTGACGGTGAGGGTCGCCGTGCACTCCTGCAGTGTCGGCGTGAGGTCCTCCCGACGGCTCACGGAGAGCCGGAGGAGGACGCAGGGGTAAGCGACTGCGGGACGGCTCGACTCCGCCCAGACGGTGTCGAGCTGCCCCCTGTCGATGTCTATCGTCCGGAGGAAGGGGCAGACCTCTCGGAGACGTGCTGCTATGCTCAGGTAATGCTGCTTCATGTCAGTAAAGGGGGGTGCCGGGGTGACGTACTACCACTTGGCGAAATAAGTATTAGTGGATGATGAATTAAGTACTAGTAGATAATTTCTCATCTACCGGTAGATGATTTGGCAAGTACTATAGGATGATGAGACGAAGTCTATACTTGGCGAAAACGGGGTCTATACCCCATGATCACGGGGTCTATACTTGGTGAATGCGGGGTATAGACCCCGTTTCAATTAGGAATT
>CAMXXM010000237.1 GCA_947253195.1 uncultured Porphyromonas sp. | reverse complement strand
GGGAGGAGGTACACGGGATCATCAATGAGCAGAGGCAGCCGGTCGTCCACCTCACCTCCTGCCCCAAGGCTATGCGACTCAAGGCCACCTATGGCGACGACATCCTCGCCGTCCGGTGGGGACCGCACATCCACTCCAATTTTGGCATCACGCTTGAGTTTTCCGGCAACGACTCCCCCACGTTCCTCAACGATCTGATAGACATCGTGCGGGAGATGCACATCCCCGTCATCGGGCTCAGTGTCGACAGCATCCACGGCAGTGCCGTGGGGTCGATCCACATCCGCGTGCGAGACAAGGCGGAGCGCGATACGATGATGCGCGAGATGCAGGAGCGGCTGGGTCTCCTCAAGGTCCGGCAGATCTATCCCGAGTACTCCGAGGAGCGTCGAGGCACTCCCATACCCAATCAAAAACCCTTTATACCCCATAAGTAAGTCATGAAACATACCATCGTCGCCCCCTCCATCCTCTCAGCAGACTTCCTTCGCCTCGGTGAGGCGATCCATATGGTCGAGGAGAGCGAGGCGGAGTGGGTCCACTGTGACATCATGGATGGCCACTTTGTACCCAACATCTCTTACGGCATCCCGGTCGTGAAGGCGGTCCGCCCCGCGACGAAGAAGGTGGTCGACTGCCACCTGATGATCGAGCACCCGGAGCTTTATGTGGGAGCCTTTTCCGATGCCGGGGCAGATATGATCACGGTCCACCAGGAGGCGTGCACCCACCTCGATCGACAGGTGGCGCAGATCCACGACCTCGGCTGCAAGGCCGGCGTGGCGCTCAATCCCGCCACACCGGTAGAGACGCTCGTGGACATCCTCCACGCTGTCGATATGGTGCTGATCATGAGTGTCAACCCCGGCTTTGGGGGGCAAAATTTTATCCCCCGGGCATTAGACAAAGTCCGTCGCCTCCGCGCCCTTGCCCCTGACCTCCTCATCCAGGTGGATGGCGGCGTCAATGCCGAGACCGGGGCGCAATTGGTCGCCGCCGGTGCCGATGTGCTGGTGGCGGGGAGCTACGTCTTTGGTGCTGCGGAGCCGAAGGAGGCGATCCACAGTCTCTACACGCTCTGATGAGCCTACTCGATGATATGCGGGGTGAGCGGCTCTACGACTACTCCTCGCCCGAGCTGGCGGAGAGCTTTCGCCACGCCTCCCGCCTCTGCTGTCGTCTCCGATCCCTCTACCCCGGGCACCCCGACTACCGGGCTGTGCTGGAGGAGCTGATCCCCGGCATACCGCAGAGTGCCACGATCATCCCGCCCTTCTTCTGCGACCATGGGCATGGGATCCGGCTCGGGGAGGAGGTCTTCATCAATGCCGACTGCGTCCTGCTGGACGGCGGTCTGATCACCATCGGCGCCCACACCCGCATCGGTCCCAAGTGTCAGCTCTACACCCCCACCCACCCGATGGATGCCGAGGAGCGACGCCGTCCCGTGGAGACCGCCCACCCGATCACCATCGGTGAGGACTGCTGGCTCGGTGGCGGCGTGATCGTCTGCCCTGGGGTGACGATCGGAGACCGCTCGGTCATCGCTGCCGGGAGCGTCGTCACACGGGACATCCCCGCCGACTGCCTCGCCGCCGGCAACCCTGCTGTCGTCAAGCGCCGGCTCTGAGTATCTGTTTTTCCCTTATCTTTGCACTCCTTTTTCAAGCAAACAGATATGAACATGAGCAAGTCAAAGCACCTGCTGATCCCGATGATCAGCCTTCTTACTCTCCTGCTCGTCGGGCTCGACTCCTGCATCCGCCCCGAGGCGCCCAATGCGGAGGCAGACATCCTCTCCGTTGAGGTGGAGGGGATCACCCCGAGGGAGAAGCCCCTCATCACCAATACCGCCATCAAGATCGAGGCGGAGCCGTGGGTCGACCGCACCGCCGTGGCGCTGAGCTTCACCCTCACCCCCGGCGCCACCATCTCCCCGGCGAGTGGCAGCAAGCAAGACTTCACCCGGCCCGTCACCTATACCGTCACCTCGGAGGACAAGCAGTGGACGAAGGAGTACACCATCACCATCGCCTCCTCTCGTCCCGCCCCGGGACACTTCGACTTTGAGAAAGTGAAGGTAGAAAATGATGGAGTCGGCAACTACCACATCTTCGAGTTCTCGTCAGACTCGCATTGGGCGTCCCCCAACAGCAGTTATTCCTACGTCATACAAAGTCCTTCCCTGGGTGTGGATCCCAAGAGCCCCTTGTCCTATCCGGTAGCGCAGATTTCCGAGGGATACAAGGGAAGTTGCGCCCGCTTGGGCACACTCTCCACGGGCGAGGTAGGCCTTGCGTTCAGGTCTCCAAAGGCTGCCGGGACACTCTTCCTCGGGGTATTTGACTCAAGGGCGGCCATGTTTAACCATCTGAAGGGGACTAAGTTTGGCATCCCCGAGACCCGCAAGCCACTGATGCTGACGGGGTACTACAAGTACAAGTCGGGCGACAAACTGACCGACAAGGACTCCAAGGAGATTGCGGGAAAGAAGGATCTTCCGGCGATCTATGCCGTTTTCTTCGAGACTGACAAGAAGACCCCCTACCTCGATGGGACCAATGTCCTCACTTCGCCCAATATCGTCCTTACCGCTCAGCTCAAGGACCCCAAGGAGAGCGACGAGTGGATCCACTTTCAGCTTCCCTTTGAGCCGGCGGAGGGCAAGAGCATTGACCCCGCCAAGCTGAAGGACGGGCGCTACAAGCTCACCATCGTGATGACCTCCAGCAAAGAGGGGGCAAAGTTTGAGGGTGC
>CAMXXM010000236.1 GCA_947253195.1 uncultured Porphyromonas sp. | reverse complement strand
AAAAAAGAGAGCCGCAGAGGGGCGGGGGCTCCACTGCGGCTCAGTGATTAATTAGGTGTGTGTCTCCTCGGGCGATCAGGCGGCAGGCTTGGCGGCAGCCTCATTGGCTGCGGGCTCGCCGATGGCGATCATCTCGAGGTAAGTGTTGTCGGTCATGAGACCCTTGAGGTACTGGCGGACATCCTCGATGGTGATGCTGTCGAGCGTCTCGAGGAACTTGTCATCGGTGTTCCGGTCACGGAGCACCTGCATCTCCAGCTGGTTCATCCAGTAGCTGTTCTTGTGCTGGTTCTCGTCAAATTGCTTCTTCATATTGAGGACAGCCTTCTCGAAGAACTCCTTATTCATACCCTTCTCGGCCATCTCCTTCATCTCGTCCTTAACCCTCTGATTGAGGTGCTCGGCCTGCTCCTTATTGGTCTGGAAGACGATCATCATCTGTGAGGTGGGGGTGGGGAACTCGTCCTCAGAGCCTATGGCGGAGACGCCGTAGGTGCCGCCCTCCTCCTCACGGATGGAGACGAGGTACTGCTGGTCGAGGATCGAGCTGAGGATCTCAGCCATGAGGATGTTCTTGAGATCGTAGGTGGGATTGTCCTTGATCAGCATATCGATGACAAAGACAGAGGGCGTGCTCACCTCGTAGGTGAAGTGGTGGTTGCTTGACTGCTTAGCCGTCGGGAGGGCAAGCTCACGCTGCCAGGTCTCGCCGCGGGCGGTATTGGGCAGGGTGGCGATGTAGCGCTCTACGAGGGGCTTGATGGAGTCGGGCTCGAAGTCGCCGACGATGAAGAAGGTGAAGTCGCCCATGTCGGAGAAGCGGCTCTTGTAGGTCTCCAGGATCTTGTCGTAGTCGAGTGACTTGATCTGGTCGATGGTGAGGGGAAGTGCCTCAGGATTGCCACCGTAGATCATGGCGGGGAGTGAGTCGCGGAGTACGGTCTGGGTGGGGTTGCTCTTGGCCGCCTCCAGCATCGCTACCTGACGGTCGCGGGCAGCGCTAAAGAGCGCAGTATCCTTACGGAGATCGGTGGTGATGAGGTGGATCGCCTGGAAGAGCTGCTCGGCATCGCTCTTGGCAGCGTCACCGGAAATCGTCTCGCTGGTGCGACCGATGGATGTGCCGACGGAGACCTTGCGCCCGGTGAGGATCTTCTCGATCTGATTGGGCGTGTGCCCACCGTAGCCACCTACGCCGGCGAAGTCATTGGCGGCGCGGACGTTGATGTCCCTCGGATCCTCGCGGACGATACCGCCGGGGCCGACGGCGCGGATGTTGATCTCATTGTCGGCATAGTCGGTCGAGAGGAGGTAGACGCTGATGCCATTGGAGAGCTCCCACTTGGTGGACTTGAATGCCTGGTCAGCCTTGGTGGCTACGACGGAGCCGGGCTGAGGCAGCTGCTCCATCAGGCTCTCTGAGGAGACGGTCTCCTTGTAGGGCTCCACCTCCTGCTTCATCCCCTTGTCAAACTCTGCGAGCAGCTCCTCGGGGGTCGGGTAGGTGAGTCCGTCCTTCTGCACCGCCATGATGGAGATGAAGAAATTCTGTCCCGCCTGCTCGGGGATCATCTGTGCCAACTGCTGATTGATCGCTTGGACGTTGATCATCTGGGCCATCTGCCGGGCGAGCATAGACTCGGTCTCGATGCCGGGGATGTATCCTCCCCGGGTGAAGTAGGCGGAGTACTCGACAGCGTACTCCTCATTGGTCCTATTCTTTTTCTCCTTGACTCCGTTGTCGTAGTCAGCGAGGATCTTCTTGACCACACGACTGTACTCTCCCTCGGTGAAGCCGTACTTGCGGGCACGCGCCAGCTCGGCGGTCAGCGCCTCGAGGGCACGGGCGTACTTGCCCTCCTCGGCGACCACGTCGGCCTGGAAGGCATCCTCCGTCTGTGCGACGATGAAGGAGCCGATGCTGACAGAGGCGTGCAGGAAGGGCGCATTGGGCTGCTCGAGGATCTCATCGAAGCGGTTGGCAAAGAGCTGGCTGATGACATTGGACATAAAGTCATTGAGGAAGCCGAGGGCGGTACCCTTGAGCTCCTTAGGCATCGCATCGTAGGTCTGTGCGATAGAGATCTGAGTGCCGGTGACTTCGGGATTGGTGATCACGGCCGCCTTGGGCTCGGGGCGATCCGGGACGTCGAAGTAGACGCGCTCAGCGGGATTTTCCGGCATCGGGATGGAGGAGAAGGTCTTCTTGATCTGCGCCTCTACGTGGTCCACGTCGATGTCTCCGACGACGATGATCGCCTGGAGGTCGGGACGGTACCACTTGTGATAATACTTGCGGAGGGCATCGTATGGGAAGTGCATCACGACATCCATCGTGCCGATCGGCAGGCGGTGTCCGTAGCGATGATCCTCGGGGAAGGCTGAGGCAAGCAGCTGCTCGAAGGCGCGCATGGAGCCGTTGTCTCTTGTACGCCACTCCTCCTGGATCACGCCGCGCTCGTTGTCGATCTCCTCATCGGTGAGGTCGAGGTAGCCGCTCCAGTCGTGGAGGATCAAGAGGCAGGAGTCGACGAAGTTCTGGTTCGTCGTAGGGGCGTTCATGATCTGGTAGACCGTCTCGTCGATGGCGGTATAGGCATTGAGGTTGGAGCCAAATTTTACACCATTCTTCTCCAGATAGTCGATCATGCCCTTGCCGGGGAAGTTCTTGCTACCCTGGAAGGCCATGTGCTCAAGGAAGTGAGCGAGACCGCGCTGGGTATCCTCCTCGAGGACGCTGCCGACACGCTGAGAGATGTAGAAGTGGGCTCTATCC
>CAMXXM010000235.1 GCA_947253195.1 uncultured Porphyromonas sp. | reverse complement strand
AGCATGTGCTGCGGTACTGGGAGAAGGGGACCTCCCTCTCTCCGCGACGGATGCCGAGTGGTTCTCGTCGCTACTCCATCGATGACCTTAAGCTGATCGAGCGGATCTACTACTTGGTCGAGGTGCGGGGGATGACCCTGCAGGCCGCTGCAGAGCAGCTGGACCACCCTGACTTAGACGTTGATCTCGAGGTGAGAGAGCGACTGATGAAGGTCCGCGAGCGACTCACCGCCCTAAGGGACCGAGTGGGGGAGACTTACGGCATCGATCCCGAGAGTGGGATCACTGAGAGGGTATCCCGTGATGAGTAAGGCGGAGATCGGCGTCGGGATGTATGTCCAGGTGCTGGGCTGCGGTGCGGCCAAGCCCTCCCTTGGTCACAACCCCTCCGCACAAGTGGTGCGACTGAGAGGCAATAAGGCGTTCCTCATCGACTGTGCAGAGGGGACTCAGCTCCAGATGATGCGCTATGGCGTGTCGATAGCGAGCCTACACCGCATCTTTATCACCCACCTGCACGGCGATCATTGTCTCGGACTACCGGGGCTGATCAGCACGATGTCGCTGATGAGCTTTGATCACCCGATCCATATCTACGGACCGGTGGGCACGGCAGATTTTGTCGATCGGGTGGTTCGCTTCTTCACCGGAGAGAAGGGGGAGGAGCGGTATGCAGAGATTGAAGTGCACGAGTGTGCGCCCACCGGGCGGACTGTGATCTACGAGGATCGGTCGGTGACTGTCTCCTGCTTCCCGCTCAAGCACCGCGTCCCCTGTATCGGCTACCGCTTTGACGAGGCACCACTGCTGCCGCACCTCGACCGGGAGGCGGCAGACCGGGCCGGGGTCCCCGTGGCCCACTTCGGCAGCCTCAAGCAGGGGCGTGACTACGTCAGGGAGGATGGTACAGTCGTCTCGGCTGCCTCTGTCACCACACCGAGTCGACGCCCGCTCAGCTATGCCTACTGCTCCGACACGATCTACCGGGAGGCGACGGCGGACTATGTCCGCGGGGTCGACCTGCTCTACCATGAGGCGACACTCGGAGAGGAGTGGAGCGAACTCGCCAAGCAGCGCGGTCACTCCACCCCCCGTCAGGCGGCCGAGGTGGCAAGACTTGCCGGAGTGGGACATCTCCTCCTCGGTCACTTCTCCTCCCGATACACGCCCGAGACGGAGGAGTCGATCCTCCTTGCGGAGGCGAAGGAGGTCTTCCCCCGCTCCCTCCTTGCTCACGAGGGGCAGCTCCTTGACTTGGAGCAATTGCGAGAGGAGGAGTAGGGCATAGGGGGGAAAAGCAAAAGCGGTCGGCAGCCACAGTAGGCTGTCGACCGCTTCGTCGTATGGTATAGGGTCTACTTACTCGATCTTGAAGTCATCGACCATAACGTCCCAGGCTACGCCCTTTCCCACCTTGAGGGCAAAGAGGCTGCCACTGCCTGAAGTATTGACTTCGACTCCGGTCAGATCAAGCGTGATCGAGATCCACTTGCCTTTGGTATTGATGGAGCCATTGTACTGATTGGAGTCGGCTACACCGATCTTTGCATCGGTAGTTATATCTCCCAAGTTGTACTTGGTATAGGTACTACCACTCTTGTCATAAATGTTGATAGAGATATTCTTGCTCGCGCACTCACCTTTCATCTTAAAGGTGATCTTCGTTGGACTGGCTGCCTTGATCTCAACATTAGCAACAGTGAAGACGTAATCGTTACCGGCCGGGGTTCCCTTGATGTGGAGCACCTTGCCTTGATCAGGATCGTCTGCCTGAGTGGCGTAGTTCTTCAGGCCGAACTTATTGAGCTTGCCGATAAAGGCAGCGAAGTCCTCGAAATCAGCTCCGGGGAAGAGTAGGTTGCCGACCGTGGGCTGCTTCGGCTCAGTGCCGGGCTCCTCAGTACCGGGCTTAGTGCCGGACGACTCCTTCACCTCCATTTTACCGATCTGCCACTGGGCTGAGGATTGGTCGGTGCTGGTGTACTTGAGGGCGATGTGGATATTCTTCTCGCCGGCGTAAGCGGAGAGGTCCGTCTCAGAGTCGGTGGTGCTGAAGTTCTTCGTCCCTACAGGCTTCTCGGGATAGGTGATGGTAAGCTTGATCCAGGTCGCCTTGGTGGGATTACCGGAGACATAGTCCTTGGAGATCAGTACCTGCTGCTCCACCTCCACGTTACCGGCGTGACCGATGGTGTGATTAAGGAAGAGCTTGGGAGCAATCGCACCGGTGAAGTCCAGAGCAGGAGTGATGAGCCAGTCGACATTTGCCTTTGCACCGCCATTGTAACCACTCATGGCAGCACCATTCTTATACTTTCCGGAGTTGTTAATCCTCCACGCCTCATTGCCTGACTCACTGAAAGCGAAGAAGGGGTCAAGGGAGGTGGCAACCTTGAAGTCATTGGCAAAAGGAAGCTTCAGTGCTGTAGTGGGGGTCGAAGGATCATCCTCTCATCTTAATGCTTGATTGATTGGTGATTGGGTCTATTGTTTTTTCTTTCTACTCAAAGGTACCATAATCTTGTTACTCTCTTGTTACTTATAGGTTCTCTTGTGGGAGAGACTCCAGTCCCGTAAGGATGGAACTGCAGTCCTGTAAGGCTGGAACTGCAGTCCCGTAGGGCTGGAACTGCAGTCCCGTAGGGCTGGAACTCCGGTCCCGTAGGGCTGGAACTCCGGTCTCGTATGGCTGGAACTCCGGATCCGAGGGAGGAGACTCCGGGTGGTGACGCCTTTGAGCAGTGCAGAAGGCATTCAACTCATTGTGAAGAGAGGAAG
>CAMXXM010000234.1 GCA_947253195.1 uncultured Porphyromonas sp. | reverse complement strand
TCCCAATTCTTCGACTTTGCCATGCTGACCGCATAGTTTGTTATCACATTTCCTACATTAGGATTCTGGTCTTCCGCCACTGTAACGGCAATGAATGTTGCATCGTCATCAGGATGTCTTTGTGGGAGCGAGGCTATGATAGCTTCCATTTGGCTGCAGGCTATCTGGTTGTCTTCACAATAAATGTAGCAGATCTGGGGACACTTAGAGAAGTCCAGTGTCCTAATTTGATTCTTATAGCATTCAAGCGACATAAGATCTGGGCATTTAGATAGATCTATAGTACTCAGTTTGTTGTCATAGCAGTACAACTGTTTTAGACTTGGGCATTGAGAAATATCTAATGTGGTCAACTGATTATTGCTACACCACAGATGAGTCAACTTAGGACACTGTGATGCTTTTATGGAGACTAATTTATTTGTATAGCAATACACCTGGGTCAAGCTTTCACAACCTGAAATGTCCAGGTCAGTCAAAAGGTTTGAACTACACCACAGATGAACTAATTTGGTAGAATTAGAAACATCCAACTTGGTTAGTTGATTACCTTCACAAAACAAATCGGTAAGTGCTTCGCATGGTTTGGTGTCTAAGGTAGACAGTTTATTGTCCCCGCACTTAAGCTTCTGAAGATTCTTACAGTTAGAAAGATCTAAGGACGCGATTTGATTCCTTTGACACCAAACAAATTGTAAGCTAGGACATGCTGATAGGTTAAGCTCCGTCAGCTGATTAGCGTGACATAAGAGCTTGGTAAGTTTCTTACAAGCAGAAAGATCAAGAGCGACAATCTGGTTACTTGCGCAGATCAAGTTTTCTAAGTTCGGACAGCCCTTGACATCCAGTGCTGTTAATTCGTTGCTAGAGCAGCTTAGCTCTTTAAGCTTCTCCGCTTCAAACAGTTCGATGGAGGTCAACGAGTTATTGTTGCACTGAAATACCTCTACATCCCCCTGCAACGTAACCGTCTGTGCGGTCAGTGTGTAAGTTTGGTTATTACCATCGGCAACAATCTTTTCTTTTATACCGGTAGCAATGACTTCTCCCTCAGACTTTACAGCCAAGCTGATCGTTTCGCCGACTGCTTTGGCGGTTGTAAGTGCGATAGAGCTTGAGACAGGGACAGCGGCAGGTACATAATTCACATATTGCTCCTTAGAGGGGTCCCAAGCTTTTATGCTCCACCCCTTTAGTTTTGCCTCATCCACATGCTCTTTTGTACAGACATTCTTTTCCAAAGTCTCGTCAAGGTGCATCGCATAAATAACACCGTCATTCGAAGCACTCCTATCTGGCAACGATTGGATTAGCTTTGTCATTGATAGAGCCGAAAGGTTGTTTTGAAGGCAGTAAAGCTCTTTTAACTGAGGAGCTTGTGTTAGATCCAATGACGTAAGGCCACCACCTTGTACTTGCAAAGAGCTTAAGTCGCTACAGTTATATAGTTCAAGCTCCGACAGGTTTGCTTTGGAAAAATCAAGCTTAGTAGCCTTGCTCTCCAAGCAGTACGATTGTTGATCCTGGAGAGTGACCTCTTTTAGTACAGTAGTAGCACTCTCTGCCTTAATTGTTTTTTGTTCATTTCCCCAGAATTGGATGTCACTACCCATAGGGGCTGTAACAGCGATCTCGATATCTGCGTCTTTTAACTTTTGAGTAGCAAACGACAGATAAGGATAGCTATCATTGGGCTTCACGTCCAGTGTCCATCCCTTGTCCTGTGCAGGCTTTAAGTTTGCTTTATCGGTGGAGGGATTGTAGCGGATAGAGAGATGCTTAAGATAGTCTGCCTGATAGGAGGGGACTGTCACATCCGATATATTTGGGAGCGTCTCTATGATGCTCTCTATTTTTTCGGGAGTAAGTTTATTCCCTGCTAATTGAAGGCAGAGGAGGCTCTCATTGTTAGGCGCAAGCTTCACATCTGCCAGAGAGTTTTGTGAGAGCCATACCTCTATCAATTCCAAGCATGGAGAGAGATCTATCGAGGTGAGCTTGCCATTCATCGCCTCGATGTTTTTCAATTTAATGGTATGCGAAAGGTCGAGCTCCGTAAGAGAGGTGTGGTGGATAGATATAGCCGTAAGCTCTTTACAGGGAGATAGATCGACCTTTTTCATCGGGTTGTACGAGAGAGTTAACCCGCGAAGCTCTGTACATTGTGTCAGATCGATATCGGTGATTTGATTTTTCCCCAAATTGAGGGCGACCAACTCTTGCAGCTTGCCCTGTAGGCTAACAGCCGTAAGCTGATTCTTGAAAAGATCAAGCATACGCAGATGAGGTGCCTCAGATACGGAAAAGCTACTCAGCTGGTTGTTGCGAATAGAGAGATCCATCATCTGACTCCCAGGGGCAAGCACTACTTCCGTTAGTTTGTTGTCCGACAAGTCTGCATTAGCAATACTTGCACTTAGTGTGACAGTACCCGCTAATTGATTTTGAGAGATGTCGATGTTTTGAAGACTACTACATCCACTTAGATCTATGGATGATAGTTGATTTCCCTGAGCCCACAAGTAGGTAAGCTTACTCTTCTTGCCTAGAGGCAGCTCTTGTAGCTTACAATAGGAGACGTTCAGCGAATTAAGTAGTGCTGCCTCTGAGAGATCGATCTTGGCAAGAGGGCTATTGCTCAAGTCGATATTTAGCAGCTTTAGCGATAGCCCGACCGTGGCTTGCGTCCATCCACCCGAAGGTGCCAGGATGTGCGAAATGGACTCTCCATAAATCTTGATGCTGCTACCCGACACTTTATCATAGATCGGGTTCTCTTCACCATAGCTCCCCTTGGTATAGCGCTT
>CAMXXM010000233.1 GCA_947253195.1 uncultured Porphyromonas sp. | reverse complement strand
CCCATAAGGTTTCGTCGGCAGCGTCAGATGTGTATAAGAGACAGACTAAAAATAGTGTAAGCTGAGGGGTTTGGGTACCTTTGCGGAGCATTCATCCATCATTTAGGATACCATGAGCGAAAAGATATACTACGGTATGGCCGCAGACGAGGTGGCGAAGGATCTCGACACCTCGACAGAGCAGGGCCTCTCCCCGGAGGAGGTGCAGCGGAGACTGGAGAAGTACGGACACAATAAGCTGAGGGAGAAGAAGCGGACCCCGCTCTGGAAGATCTTCCTGAGCCAATTTAAGGACACCCTCGTACTCGTCCTGATCCTCGCCGCCATCGTCACGGCTGTGATCGCCATTGTTGACAAGACGAATAACTTCACCGACAGCTTCATCATCCTCGCCATCCTGATCGTCAATGCGGTCATCGGCACGATCCAGGAGCATAAGGCGATGGTCTCCCTCGACTCGCTCAATCGCATGAGTGCTCCCCACAGCAAGGTGATCCGAGGGGGCAACATCACCGAGATAAGCTCTGAGGAGATCGTCCCGGGAGACGTGGTGGTGCTCGACGTGGGTGACATCGTACCCGCTGACATACGGCTGACCGACTGCGTCAATCTCAAGATCCAGGAAGCGGCTCTCACAGGGGAGTCGGTCTCCAGCGACAAGAGTGCCGACCCGCTGCAGGCTGACCCCGACTTGCCCATCGGTGACCGCTCCAATATCGCCTTCTCCACCGGGCTCGTCACCTATGGCCGAGGCAAGGGTATCGTCGTGGCGACCGGCATGGAGACTGAGGTGGGACACATCGCTGAGATGCTCTCCGAGACCGAGCAGCAGGAGATGCCACTCCAGAAGCGGCTCAATCAGCTCGGCAAGGTCCTCGGCTTCCTCGCCCTCGGCATCTGCGTGCTGATCTTTATCCTCGGTGTCCTCTACGGTCAGCACATCCTCGATATGCTCCTCATGGCTGTCTCCCTCGGTGTGGCTGCCATCCCGGAGGGACTGCAGGTGGTGGCGACGCTTGTCCTCGCCATGGGCGTGCAGCGACTCGTGAAGCACAATGCGATCGTCCGTACCCTGCCCTCCGTCGAGACTCTCGGTAGCACCTCCATCATCTGCTCCGATAAGACCGGCACCCTGACGCAGAATAAGATGACCATCACCCACGCCTGGCTGCCCGGCGATGAGATGATCGCCTTAGATGAGGCAGGGGAGCTGCCGGAGGCGACCGAGGAGAGCCTCAGTATGCTCCTCGAGGTGGGATCGCTCGCCAACGAGGCACACCAGTCTGATGACCCCGATGCGGAGAGCCCCTACAGCGGTGACCCGACGGAGATCGCCTTCCTCGAGCTCGCCAATCGTCGGGACGGGATGAGCAAAAACGACCTCGAGGCGAAACACCCGCGCCGCGCCGAGGTCCCCTTTGACTCCGAGCGAAAGATGATGTCCACAATCAACGCCATGGAGGGGAAAGAGCTCCGCACCAATGTCAAGGGCGGTACCGATGAGGTACTCTCCCGCTGCAGCCACTACCTCCGCTCGGGTGAGCGTGTCCCGCTGACCGATGAGGTGGCTGAGGAGATCCGCTCAGACAATGTCCACATGGCGGAGGAGGCACTCCGAGTGCTTGCCGTCGCCTATGCCGACATTGACTCACTCCCTGCCGAGGAGACCTCCGAGGCAGTGGAGAGAGACCTGACCCTCGTCGGTCTCGTGGGGATGATCGACCCGGCTCGCCCGGAGGTGATCCCCGCCGTAGCCGAGTGCCGCACAGCCGGCATCAAGCCTGTGATGATCACCGGTGATCACCAGGTGACCGCCTCTGCCATCGCCCGGCAGATCGGGATCCTCGAGGAGGGCGACCGGGTGACCAACGGCACCGAGCTGGAGAGGATGAGCGACGACGAGCTCTACGACCTCGTCCCCCACTGCGCTGTCTACGCCCGTGTGGCACCTGAGCACAAGGTGCGCATCGTCAAGGCATGGCAGAAGCACGGTAAGGTGGTCGCCATGACCGGTGACGGGGTCAATGATGCCCCGGCACTGAAGCGAGCGGACATCGGTATCGCCATGGGCATCACCGGCACGGAGGTCTCCAAGGACGCTGCCGACGTCGTGCTGACAGACGACAACTTCGCTACGATCGTCAATTCGGTCCGCGAGGGGCGTCGCATCTACGACAACATCGTCAAGTCGGTTCAGTTTCTCCTCACCTCCAATATCGGTGAGGTGATGCTGATCCTCATCGCCACGATCTTCAACCTCGGCAACCCGCTGCTCCCGATCCATCTCCTCTGGGTCAATCTCGTCACCGACAGCCTGCCCGCTCTCGCCATCAGTCTTGACCCCCCCGCGGAGGGGATCATGAAGCGCCCCCCGATTGACAGCGAGAAGGGCTTCTTCACCCGCGGCTTCATCTGGCGAATGTGCTACCAGGGACTGATCATCGGACTGCTGGCACTCACCGGATACATAATCGGTAAGAACGATGGCGGGGTCGAGCTGGGACAGACGATGGCCTTCATCGTCATCTGCATCGCTCAGATGCTCAACATCCGCAACCTCCACTCCAGCACACTGCCGAGCTGGCACACGTCACCATTCAAGAACATGCCGCTCTTCTGGGCGCTCGTCGTCTCCACGCTGATGATGGCTGCGGTGGTCTTTATCCCGGGCGTCAACGACATCTTCCACCTCGAGATGCCCGATCCGAAGCACTTCCTGATGGTCCTCGGGCTGATGTTTGTCCCGATCGTGATCGTCAACCTCTTCAAGCTCCTCGGCATCAATACCATCAAGGGAGAGTAAATCCT
>CAMXXM010000232.1 GCA_947253195.1 uncultured Porphyromonas sp. | reverse complement strand
AGGTTTCGTCGGCAGCGTCAGATGTGTATAAGAGACAGGCCATACGAAGAAGAACATGAGGTAATAGAACCACTGCTGGTACACTCCCCTCTGACCGCAGAAGCGGGTGAAGATCAGCAGTGCTGCGGCAATTAGCAGCGGGAAGACAGCCAGCCCCTCAGAAAAGAAGATCGCAATGACGAGGATCCCACCAATATCGTCTACTACAGCCAGCGCCATCAGGAATACCTTTAGCGTTGTCGGTACGCGACTGCCGAGCAGACCGAGAGCAGCGAGGGAGAAGGCGATATCTGTCGACATCGGGATGGCGGCACCTCTCAGTACAGTGGGGTTGCCACTCTCGATGAGAGCAAAGCAGGCGACCGGTATTGCCATACCACCGATGGCCGCCAGGACCGGCAGGTTTGCTGTCTTGAAGTCCGACAGTGACCCGCCCACCATCTCGTGCTTGATCTCAAGACCTACGGAGAAGAAAAAGAAACACATCAGGGCATCATTGATAAACTCGCCCAGGTTCATCGTCCTCCCATGGTGGCTAAAGACCTGCCAGTCTCCCATCTGAAGATTGATCGGAGTTTCAAGTAGCGAGAAGTAGTAACCGCTCCAGGGGGAGTTGGCTAAGATGAGTGCCAGCACAGTGGCTCCAAATAGATAGACAGCGGGATTGACCCCCTTGAGGAAGCCGAGCATCGACTTGCCATCACTGCGCTTGTAGGAAGTACTATTTGACATGACGTTCCTGATAAAATGTATCTTGATAGTTACTTATTGACCTTTACCTGATGGGTGGGAGGGAGTAGCTTATTGCGCTCCTCCACAGCTCCGATCATCTGCTCTGCCACGTGGCGGAAAGCAAGCCCCGACAGCGTCTCTCGGAGGGCAACCGGCTTCCCGTCGTCACCTCCTTCGCGTACGCTCTGCACGAGAGGGATCTGTCCCAGCAGCGTACTCCCGGTGAGTTCTGCCAGAGCCTCTCCACCGCCCTCACCGAAGATGTGGTATCGATGATCCGGCAGCTCAGCAGGGGTAAACCACGACATATTCTCCACCACACCGAGGATCGGTACTGACACCTGATCCAGCCTGAAGAGGTTGATCGCCTTGATCGCATCGTCTGTAGCTACGCTCTGAGGGGTAGTCACGATGACTGCCCCGGTGATGGGAAGCGTCTGTACCAGTGTCAGTTGTATATCCGACGTGCCGGGAGGCAGGTCGATAAGGAGGTAGTCCAGCTCTCCCCAGTTACCCTCGCGGATCAGCTGCCCGAGAGCATTGGATGCCATAGAGCCGCGCCAGGCGAGAGCTTGGTCGGAGTCGACAAAGTGTCCGATGGAGAGTGCCTTGACACCATAGGCCTCTGCCGGGTGGATCAGTTCCTTGCCGTCCACCTCATCGAGCCAGGGCCTGTACTCCTGCACCCCGAGCATACGGGGGATAGAGGGACCGAAGGTATCCGCGTGCAGCAGTCCCACGCTATACCCGAGTGCAGCCAGTGACACAGCCAAGTTGGTGGTCACTGTGCTCTTGCCCACACCCCCCTTGCCGGAGGCGATAGCGATGATATTCTTGACACCCTGCAGGGGTGGCTCCTCGTCGGCTGTAGGAGTCGGCTCAGGGAATAGGGGAGTGATCTCCACCTCGAGGTCGGGCGAGATCTCTCGCTTCAGCGCCACCTCAGCTGCCCTCAGGACACTCTTGTGGAAGGGGTCGCGGCTTTTCTTGAAGCGGATGGAGAGGGAGACCTTATTCTCCTCTATCCTGATATTGTCCTCCACCATTCCCGAGGAGACGATGTCCGACTCTTCGCCCGGGTATCGCACCTCCTTAAGTGCTTCCCGGATCAGTGCCGGGTATAGTATGATATGCGGCATCTCTATTCTTACGATTTATTTTTCTTTGCTTCCTTTGCTCACCACCTCTGACCTTCGTGACCGACCAAAGCTCCTATAACTGTCCGGCTCGATCTCCACCTCCGGCTCTATGGGTTCATCCGGGAGGTGATCCAGCAGCAGCCGGAGGTACTTGATCGAGATCCCTCGGGCGATCCACTGCTGCTCGTAGTACGTCTGGATCGTCCGTAGAGGGGAGTCAGCGGCGGCCTCGCTACCGACGTCTGTCATCCGCTCATCAATTGTCAGGTCATTGATCTCGGCCACGGCCTCAGTGTAGCGGAAGAGAAACTGCGAGTCGGTCTTAAGGTGAAGCACCGAAGGCTCTGCCAGGATCTGACGATACATAGTCAGAAATCGGGGTGAGGTGAGTCGACGCCTACTCTTGCGCATTTGCGGGTCGGGGAAGGTGAGCCATATCTCAGATATCTCCCCCGGAGCAAAAAAAGTGTCCAAAAACTCGATCTCAGCTCTCAGGAAGCGTACATTCTCCAGTCCCTCCTCGTCAGCAGCCTTAGCTCCGGCCCAGAGACGATTCCCCTTGATGTCCATCCCGATGAAGTTGTGATCGCGATAGGTCCGACCGAGCTCTATAGTGTACTCACCTCTCCCACAGCCGAGCTCCAGTACGATGGGTGCACCATTGTGGAAGACCTCATCAGACCAATGCTCCTTATGGGGAAAGGTCATCCCCTCCCGCCGAAGTGTCTCAAAGGGATACTGTAGGACGTTGGTCAGCCGGTCAATCTCGGCAAATTTCTCTAACTTGCTTTTGCTCATTCTCTGTTTAGGGCAAATTATGAATGCGTAAAGGTACCAAAATAGCGGGTCTTGAGCTTGAGAGAAAAGGCAGATACTTGCTCACTTCTGATCCAAATCCTCAGAGTGCGATCTAATAGCTGTCTCTTATACACATCTGACGCTGCCGACGAAACC
>CAMXXM010000231.1 GCA_947253195.1 uncultured Porphyromonas sp. | reverse complement strand
ACGGTCTCGTGGGCTCGGAGATGTGTATAAGAGACAGCAATGGGCTTGGGGGGGGCTAAAGGGGTATCAGAGAAGTGATTTTCAACGGTCTCATATATTTTGTGTACCTTTGCGGTAGCCTACCTGATGAGGGGACTCCAAAGTTCTCTCTTTTTTGTACCCTATGGCGAGCAAAAAGGGGCTTTTGGTGAGGCGTAAAGTCCTCCGTAACAAGTTGGTAAGACGATCTCAATGGCACTACAATTGGACGACCTTCGGACATTGGTCGAGCACTATTTTCGGGACAAGGAGGGGTACTACATTTGTCAGCTGGTCGAAAAGCCCGGTGGCAGTGTGGAGCTGGATATTGATCACGATACCGAAGCGGTGTCGATGGACCTTGTGGTGGACCTGACCCGCTACCTGCGTGAGGCTCTCGGTGAGGCTCTGGATGATACGGACCTGACGGTGTCCAGTGCCGGCCTGACAAGCCCTCTGGTGGATCCTAGGCGCTTTCGCAAGTTTTTGGGCAAGCCCCTCTCGGTGTTGCTCAAGATGGGGGTGAAGGAAAACGGCCTCCTCAAGTCCGCCACGGATACGGGTATCGTGCTGGAGGTGGTGCGGATGATCAAGCCGGAGGGTAAGCGTCGCAAGGTGCCGACAGCGGTGGAGCTGTCTATTGCTTATGACGAGATCAAGCAAGCCGTGTATGACCTGAAGGTCTGAGCGGTCGTGAGAGAAAGAAACAAAGACAATTTTATAACTACAGCGAGAAAAGCTCATGAATAACAAACAGCGTAGCGCCCTCATGGATGCCCTGAAGGAGTACATGGGGCAAAAAAACATCGACGAGGATACGCTCTCAAAGGTACTGGAGGAATCCTTGCGTAGCTCTATTGCCAAGATATATGGCACGGATAGCAACTTTGACGTGATCGTGAACCCTGACCACGGCGATGTGGAGATCTGGCGCAACCGTACGATCGTGGCGGACGGTGCGGTGGAAAACCCGATGCAGGAGGTGAGCCTGAGCGAGGCCCATGCCAATGGTGGTGAGGATCTGGAGGAGGGCGAGGAGTTTATCGACAAGGTGGAGTTTGAGTCCTTTGGTCGCCGTGCGATCCAGAACCTCCGTCAGTCTATGGCATCGAAGGTGCTGGAGCTGGAGAAGGACACCCTCTATGCTGAGTACTCACAGCGTGTGGGCGAGATGATCCGTGCTGAGGTGTACCAGGTGTGGAAGCGTGAGCTGCTGCTGATGGACAGTGAGGGCAACGAGCTGATCCTGCCCCGCGCCCTGATGATCCCGCGCGATCGCTACAAAAAGGGCGACACCGCCACGGCCATCATTGAGCGTGTGGACTATAATAATAATAACCCCAAGATCATCCTTAGCCGAGTGAGCAACGAGCTGATGAAGCAACTTTTTGTGCGCGAAGTGCCGGAGCTGCAGGATGGTCTGGTGACCATCAAGGCTATCGCACGTATCCCGGGTGAGCGTGCCAAGGTGGCTGTGGAGAGCTATGACGAGCGTGTGGATCCGATCGGTGCGGTCGTGGGAGTGAGGGGCTCGAGGATCCAGGGGGTGGTGAATGAGCTGCGCAACGAGAGTATCGATGTGCTCCAGTATACCTCCAACCCCGAGCTACTGATCCAGCGTGCCCTCAACCCCGCCAAGGATGTGGTGGTGAAGATCAACCCCGAGTCCATGCGTGCCGATGTCTACCTGCCTCGTGAGGAGATCAAGAAGGCTATCGGTAAGATGGGGCAAAACATCAAGCTGGCAATGATGCTCACCGGCTACCAGATCGATATTTATCGCGATGAGGCACAGAGCATAGCGGAGGAGGATTTGTTCTTGACCGAATTTGACGACGAGATCGAGCAGTGGGTCATTGATGTCCTCATGGGTGTCGGCTGTGACACCGCCAAGGGTGTTTTGCGTCGCTCCAGACAAGATCTTGCTCGCGCCACAGACTTGGAGGAGAAGACCATCGAGCATGTGATGCAGGTACTCATGACTGAGTTTGATGACGATGAGCTGCCCAAGGACCAATTTCCCGACCTCCCCGAGCGTGACCCTAGGTACTACCCGGACGAGGAGTCGGATGGTGAGGCAGAATCAACAGCGGAAAAGGCTGCCGAAGAGGACGAAACCCACGATGGCAAATAAGTGGGAGACGGTGTGTATTTTTGTAAACGGATAAGATAACCCCAATAGAGTAAGCGTATGCCTGCAATAAGATTAAGTAAAATAGCAAAAGAGCTCCAAGTGGGAGTACAGACGGTGGTCGAGTTTCTGGTCAAAAGGAACCCCGACACCTCCTATACGCCCAATAGCAAGCTGACAGTGGACGAACTGAAGGCTCTGGTGAAGGATCACGGAAATGCGCTTACGACAGAGGAGAGAAAGACACTCGTAGATAAGTATATAGCCCCCAAGAGTCAGCCAAAGGAGGAGCCGGAGACCCCAAAGTCGGTGGCAGAGGAACCCAAAGCCGAGAAGCACTCAGCCCCATCAAAGGCGGAAAAGGAGGAGACGACGGCCGGGCCAAAGGTCCTCGGAAAAATAGAGCTGGACAGCCACGGCAATGTGGTAAAGCCCAAGTCGGAAGCTCCGGTGAAGAAAGCTGAGCCGGAGAAGAAGCCGGAGCCGGAGAAGAAAGCTGAGCCGGAGAAGAAGCCGGAGCCGGTGAAGAAAGCCGAGCCGGAGAAGAAGCCGGAGCCGGAGAAGAAAGCCGAGCCGGAGAAGAAGCCGGATCCGGTGAAGAAAGCCGAGCCGGAGAAGAAGGCTGAGCCGGAGAAGAAGGCTGAGCCGGAGAAGAAGGCTGAGCCGGAGAAGAAGCC
>CAMXXM010000230.1 GCA_947253195.1 uncultured Porphyromonas sp. | reverse complement strand
TGCTTGGGCTGCTCGGCCTTGGGAGCGACGGGCTTGCGAGGCTCCTCTACCGGCTTAGCGACCTCAGGCGTTTTGGGCTCCTTCGTCTCTTTGGTCTCGGGAGCGGGCTTGGTGGGCGTCTTCAGCTCCACCTTAGCTTGCTCTTTCTTGGTCTCCGGTGCGGGGGCCTTCTTTGGCTCTTCCTTCTTTGACGAGCCTGGGATCACTCGACCCTTCTCGTCGAGCTGGAGGTGCCCCTTGACAAAGGAGGGCTGAGGCTTGGCATCAGGTGTAGGCTCGGCCTTAGCAGTCTCCAGCTCCGCAGCCGGCTCTGTAGGTGCATCTGCCTTGGGAGACTTAGAGAGGTAGCTCTCGGTGAGTCGCTTCTTCTCGTCCGCACTCAGATCGCCACCGTACTCCTCGAGGACAGTCTTCAGCTCAGCCGTAGTCAGCTTAGTATTGGGACTCTTGTAGTCCCCATTGGGGTTTTTCTTGCTTAGAAACGAACTAAGCGTACTTACTCCAACGTTTAAGTCTCGTGCGACCTTATTTATTTTGATTGCGGGCATATATTTCTCTCTATTCTCTCTGTGTCTGTATTTTTTGGCAGGATGGGTCTCCGGGTGGGTTTGGCTGAGGTCTTACTCCTCTGTCACACCATCCTCCCCCTCGGGCATGCTCCCCTCCTCTGCCAGCTCCTCCTGCGCCTCTTCCTCTACCGGTCTCTCATGGGACTCGATAGGGAACTGGCGGAAATTGGGATCGCGCTCGGGTAGGTCGGGGAACTCGTCTGCCGGCAACTCATTGTCGTCAAACTCAGCCATCAGCACCTGCAGGACATAGTCGATCGTCTTCTCCTCCAAGTCAGTGGCACGAACCAAGTCCTCGCGGCTGTGACGGAGGACGCTCTTGGCTGTGTCGCAACCGATGGCGGTAAATACATCGATGATCCAGGGATCGATCTCGTCGTCAAACTCGGTGAGGAAGAGGTCCTCCTCGTCGATGCCCTGTGCCTCATCTCTATAAATGTCGATTTCATAGCCGGTCAGCATCATTGCCAGCTTGATATTGTAACCGCTGCGACCGACGGCATTGCGAATCTCCTCTTGGGCAAGGTATACATCAGCGTGCTTCTCCTCGGGGTTGATCCGTACGTCGGCATTCTGTGCCGGGCTGAGGGCTCGCTGGATCAGGAGCTGGTCATTGTCTGTGTACTGCAGCACATCGATGCTCTCATTGCGAAGCTCTGCCACGACGCCCCTGATGCGTGAGCCGCGTACCCCCACGACGGCACCGACCGGGTCGATGCGACTATCAACACTCTCGACTGCCACCTTGGCACGATCACCGGGGATGCGTGCGACGCGCTTGATCATCACCAGGCCATCCTGGATCTCAGGCACCTCGCGGGCGAAGAGCTGAGACAGAAATTCATTACTGGTCCGGCTGAGGATGATCTTGGGGTTGTTGTTATTATAGTCTACGCGCTCGATGCAGGCGGTGACGTGGTCGCCCTTTTGGAAGCGATCCCTGGGGATCATCAGTGAGCGGGGCATGATGAGCTCGTTGCCGTCCCCATCGAGGAGCAGCAGCTCCCGCTTCCAGGTCTGGTAGACCTCGGCAGTGATCAGCTCACCGACACGCTTGCTGTAGTTGGCATAGAGAGTGTCCTTCTCCAGCTCCAGCACCTTAGAGGCAAGAGATTGGCGGAGGTTCTGGATGGCGCGACGACCAAAGCTCTCGAATGAGACCTTGTCGGTGTACTCCTCGCCCTCCTCGAGGTCCTCCTCTCCCTGTGAGCGTACATCGCTGATGGAGACCTCCTTCATCTGGTCGTGGACCTCGCCATCGGGGACGATGATCCTATTCCGCCAGATCTCGACATCTCCCTCCTCAGGATTGATGATGACATCGAAGTTGTTATCCGTGCCGTACATCTTTGCGATCGCACTACGGAGAGACTCCTCAAGTACCTTGATGAGTGTCCCTTGGTCGATGTCCTTTTGGCTCATGTAGTCTCCCAGAGCCTCCATCATTGTTGCCTGTATTCTCTTTGCCATGTATACTGTTGTAAGCGCTTTGTTGTCAAAACTTCAGGTCGTAGACGACCGACTTCACCTCGTCGTATGTGAGGTGAAGCGGGGTGGGGTAGCCCTTGCGACGCTTGTCGCCCTCGTGCTTCTCCATACGGATAACCTCCATCTCAAACCCCTCCTCGTCCGCCGCTAAGAGCGTTCCTTTCTCAATACCTCCGCTGCGCAGGGTGGCAATGATCGGCTCGCCGATGTACTTGTGGTACTGCCGTGGAAGCCGAAGGGGCGATGTGAGCCCGGCACTGGTCACGGTCAGCTCATAGTCCTCCACATCGCGGTCAAAGCGCTCCTCGATATAGTGGGAGAGCGCCGTGATTGTATCGAGCGAGATCGAGTCGTGATCACTGTCGATGGTGATGCTGATCAAGTTGCCGGCGCGCACATCGACCGCTACCATATAGAGATCGTCTCGCTCCGACAGGTACTCCTCGAGGGCTGATTGTATGTCCTTTACGTCTATCATCAGGTCTGTATATGGAAACAAAATGAGAAGACTCAGGGGTCCTCTCATCTCTTACCCTTGCAAAGGTACAAAATCTTATGCCGATAGACAATCTAAGCCCCTTGCATTGTAGGGAAAACGCGCTCGGATCTCGGTGCGACCCATCGGGTGAGCTTGGCGTCTTCATAGCCGGTGCTGGCTTAATGGACTTTTGGTAGAGGTAGCGGGTAGATGGGGTGATGGATCAGCCGAGTCGTCTCCTATCGCACCTTTGAATTGCTTAAATACAAGTGCACCCCGGCAGACACTCATCCGCTG
>CAMXXM010000229.1 GCA_947253195.1 uncultured Porphyromonas sp. | reverse complement strand
GACAGTCGTGGAGCGGACTGATCTACGGTACGGCATGCGTCGCACGGAGGTGAGGAGCAAGCTGGGCGGGGCACACCTGGGGCACGTCTTTGACGACGGTCCTCATGAGCGTGGTGGTCTCCGCTACTGCATCAATGGCGCTGCCCTCCGCTTCGTCCCCAAGGAGGAGATGGAACGCGAGGGCTACGGCGACTACCTGCACCTGCTCGAGGAGGAGGACAAAAAAGATCAGTAAACAATCATGAAATCAGTATTTTCCCGAGTTTTAATAGTGTGCCTTATATGCACACTCGTCATGGGATGTGACGATGTCAGCAAAGAGCCCAGAGCGGAGCGCAATAGAGTACTCTTCGATGCCGCCGGTGGGACTGAGAGCGTCGGTATCACCTGTGGACTTACACTTCCGTGGACCTTTCACTCTCTTCATTTGTTAGTGTATAGAAATGGTCGTTACCAAACTGAGATACTTATCCCTAAGGATAAAATCACTATAGAAAAACCAGACAAGACAAGGACAAGGATTCATTACGACTGGATCACCTTCGAGATACCCGAGGATGGACGTAAGGTAATAATCACAGCAGATGAGAATAGGACCAACGAGTCACGCTCTGTAACCTTTAGCGGGCATGGAAACATAGATGGTTTCTCAATCAAAGTCACGCAGTCTTGTAAAAAAGAAGCCCATTGATCCTGCTCGAAGCGAATGCCCTAAGTAACACTATCCGGATGGATGACCAGACCAAGATGAGATAGACAACATACCCCCGTTGAAGCGAGAGTAGGAGGAAAACCAAGCTTTGTTTCCTCCTACTCTCGCTTTGTACGGCGCACTACAAGGAGAGCCCCGCACAGACACTTGATCCGTGCGGGGCTCTCCTTGTATCATGGTCGGCTATGTACCGACGACAGGGGGCGTTAATTACTTAACAGCCTGCTCTGCCTCCTTAGCGGTCTGAGCTGCAGCGAGGCTGTCAGCCTTGTCAGCTGCCTCGTCGACAACCTCCTTGGCCTGACCAGCCTTCTCGTCGATCTGATCCTTGAGAGCGTCAGCATTCTCGTCGATCTGCTCCTTAGCCTGGTCGGCGTTCTGCTGGTTCTCAGTCTTGTTGCAAGAAGCAAGACCCATCATCATACATACAGCGGCAGCGCTGATAGCGATAACCTTCTTCATAATTCTAAATCTATCTTTGAAGTGTGTAAAATTATTGTCTATAATCGGGGACAAAGTTACATCTAATTTTCAATTGGGCAAACTATTCCCTGAGAAAATCTCGCTATCTCTGTCCTGATCAGCCTTTCGAGCATCCCGAAAGAGGGCAAAATGGGGGCAAAAGGATCCCGACCCCCTCCCAGGGGACATGGCGACCGGCAACAAATGATAACACTTAATCGAGAAGACCGATCAAACCCATATCCTTACATCCCATCATAAGTGGTATAAGAGAATCATCGTTATGAAACAGCTTATCATCTACTTCAAAGTCCATATCCTGCTTTCGCTCCTTATTATGGGGATTGTACCGGTCGTCCTGCAGGCGCAGGATCTGAGCGGATCTACGTGGAGATCCACCTTTGACCACACCGGGGCGAAGGGGCACATCTCCTATCTCTTCACCTCAGCAGAGGCGGGATATTACGAGTACAGCGTGAAGTCGATCTTCAAGGACTACAAGGGTCGGGGAGACTTCACCTACCGCACCGATGATGGGCGACGCTACATCATCTCCGATGTCGAGCACCCCGATGATCCCGACTACAAGACTCAGGTGCAGATCAGCGGACAGCTGCTGACCCTATCGATGCCCCCTCGGGTGGAGCAGATGGTGAAGGGCTCTCCAGGCTTTGTCCGGAAGATCTTGGACGAGTACCTCACCGACATGTTGTCGCTGCAGCGTCAGGTGACGCCATAAGCGGGCGTTAAGATAAATTAGCTCTCCGGGGAGTGACCCCGAGAGAAGATTGTGGTACCTTTGCCCCGTGATGAAGAAGGGAGAGAAAACTATATCGGTACTGACTATGACCCTGCTGTGCGGAGCGCTGCTGCTCCTCATGGCAGGGTCGCCTCACGACATCGTAGATGAGGGAGAGACCCCGGCAGCCGGCACCATACTTGTAGCGCACACAGATAGCTGTCAGATGATCTATGACCGGCTGGGGCTGAGTGTCTGGGTGGGTGAGGAGGCATTTCGTAAGGCCTACGACGGCTACTGCCGGATCAAGGATCGGAAGAAGGAGGTCCTCACTCTGATCGACTTCACGAAGCCGTCCAATGAGGAGCGGCTACTTGTGCTGGACATGGCGGAGGAAAAGCTCCTCTTCCACTCCCTCGTCGCCCATGGGCGCAATAGCGGCGACCTCTACGCCACCCGCTTCTCCAATCGCCCCGAGAGCCATCAGAGCTCGCTGGGACTCTACCTCACCGAGGGGACCTACACCGGCAAGAATGGCTACTCACTTCGGCTCAATGGGCTGGAGAAGGGAGTCAATGACAATGCCCTCGCCCGCGCTATCGTGATCCACGGCGCCGCCTATGCCGACCCGTCCGTCTGCCGTGGCGGTCGACGACTGGGGCGCAGCTGGGGCTGCCCTGCCCTACCACCGGCTCTCAATCGCCCGATCATCGACACCATCAAGGGCGGCAGCGTACTCTACATCTATGGCGAGAGTCGCGATCAGCGCTCCTGACCGCCCTCTATTTCGTCGGATGGTCTACCCCACTCTATCTCACCACCATACGACCGCTCTCAACCATCCCTGTGGCCACTATCGGGATAAGCGAATACTAATACCGATAAAAGAAGCCATTAATACCGATAAAAGAAGCCATTAATACCGATA
>CAMXXM010000228.1 GCA_947253195.1 uncultured Porphyromonas sp. | reverse complement strand
AGCACCGACTCCGCTAAGCTGGAATCCGATGGAGCCAAGCCGATCCTTGCTGACCTCGCAGAGATCGATGCTCTTGCTGACAAGGATGCGCTCGTAGACTACATAGCTAAGTCCGACAATCAGGGCGGTGGATCCTTCTTCAATACCTATGTCGCAGCGGACGAGAAGAGCAGCGATGTCAACATCCTCAATCTCTATCAGGCGGGACTCGTGATGGGCGTTCCGGACTACTACTCTGATGAGGCCGCCTATAAGGGCAATCAGGAGGCCTACCGCACCTACTTTACCCGCGTCTTTGACCTCGTCGGGATGGAGGAGGCTTCGGCGCAGGCTGATCGACTCTTTGGCTTAGAGAAAGATCTCTCCAAGATCCTCTACACGATGGTGGAGCTGAGAGACAGCCAGCGGAATTACAATAAAATGTCTCTCGAGGACTTCTATGCTCAGCACACTTTCCCCTGGAAGCGCTACATCGATGGTCGCGAGGGTTACGAGTCGGTCAAGGAGCTGAATGTCGCACAGAAGGACTACTTCGACCGCTTCGACAAGTGGTTTGCTGCCACCTCGCTGGAGGATCTGAAGCTTTTCCTCAAGGGACAGCTCATTGATGGTGCCAGCGATCTCCTCAGCAACGATTTCCGCGAGGCAGCCTTTGCGCTCCACGGCAAGTCGATCGCCGGCAAGGAGGAGATGAAGCCCCTCTGGAAGCTGGGCGTCAACCGCGTAGACAACTGTCTCGGCGACGTGATCGGCAAGCAGTATGTCGCCAAGTACTTCCCCCCGGAGGCGAAGGAGCGTATGACACAGCTGGTAAACAATCTGGTCTCGGCTCTCAGCACTCGCATCAACAACCTCTCCTGGATGACCGCAGCAACTAAGGAAAAGGCGCAGGAGAAACTGGGGGCCTTCACAGTCAAGATCGGCTACCCCGACAAGTGGCTCACCTTCGAGAAACTGAATACCACCAATGAGTCACTCTATGCCTGCAGCAAGGAAGTAGGCGCCTTCCTCACCCGTCGCAACACCGCCGACCTCGAGAAGCCTGTCGATCGCGACCGCTGGCTGATGAATGCTCATCAGGTGAATGCTTACTACAATCCGACAACCAACGAGATCTGCTTCCCCGCAGGAATCCTGCAGCCACCTTTCTTCAATCTCAACGCAGACGATGCGGTCAATTATGGCGCCATCGGCGTCGTGATCGGTCACGAGATGACCCACGGATTTGACGACCAAGGCTGCAACTACGATGCCAAGGGCAATATGGAGAATTGGTGGACGGAAGAGGATCGGAAGACCTTCGATGCTGCCACGCTGAAGCTGGCCGCCCAGTTTGATCGCGTAGAGGTAGCGCCCGGGCTGATGGCCAATGGTCAGATGACTCTCGGTGAGAACATCGCCGACCAGGGCGGGCTCCTCGTTGCCTACGACGCTATGGTCAAGGCCACTGAGGGCAAGGAGTATCCGGAGATCGATGGGCTCAGCCGTGACCAGAGATTCTACCTCGGCTATGCCCGCGTATGGGGACAGAATATCCGTCCTGAGGAGATCATCCGTCGCACAAAGACGGACGTCCACAGCCTCGGTAAATTCCGTGTCAATCAGACTCTGAAGAACATCGACACCTTCTACACCGCATTTGGTGTCCAGGAGGGAGACTCTATGTACATCGCCCCTGAGGAGCGTGTCGTGATTTGGTAAGCCACGCACCCTGTAGTAATTAAGGACCGAGAGGGTGTCAAGCTGATGAGCGTGGCACCCTCTCGCTCTCTTATGCCTGACTCCATCACCAGCCCCTATATCACACCTTCGGGCAATTGAGCCCATAGCAACAAAACTGATAGGTTCTGCAAGTGAAATCTGAGTATAAAAATCCTTGCACGCAAAAAAAATAGTTGTAGATTTACCAAGCAACCTTTAATATGCTATAAATGGAATCACATGTAGCTCATATCCGGGAAGAGGAAAAAGGATGCTTTGCAGAGCAAAGCATTGAGGAGCATTGCCTTAACGTGGCGAGGCTGGCACGAGAGCTGATCTACGAGGATGAGGACTCCTGTGGGCTGAAAGACTTAGCCTACAATGCCGGTCTGCTTCACGACTTCGGAAAGTACCGACCGGACTTCCAAAGATACATCCTCGCTGCCTCAGGAGCTAACCAATTCGGCAAGGTGCCCCCCAAGGCACCGCACGCCATAGTGGGTGCCATAGAGGCAAGACGACTATTTGACGACCCCATGATTGCAGACACTCTTGCCTACTGTATCAGCGGTCATCATCGTGGACTCTACGACCATAATGAGATGGAGAGACGGCTGCGCCACGGAGAGCACAAGAGGTGGTGTGATGCGTGTGAGAAGCTCACAAGCGTTGAGAATCTCGGGACGACCGACTGTGACGATGTGGACGAGCCTGACAATCTCCAGATGACGATCCGCATGCTCTTCTCCGCACTTGTGGACGCTGACCGGCTGGACACCGAGCAATTTATGACTCCGGATCTCAGTGCGGAGAGATTGCGGATAAGGGGCAACTACGCTTCACTCAATACCCTTCGAGAGCGACTGAGAGCGAAGACAGAGAGCTTCAGCTCTGCCCCCGATACGCCTGTCAATCGGGCGCGAGCATACTTCTTAGAGAGCTGTCGGACCCATGGTGCAGAGAGTGATCCCGGCATCTACACCCTCTCGCTCCCCACCGGAGCGGGTAAGACCATCTCATCCATGGCGTGGGCGCTTGAGATGGCGATCCGTAACCACCACGACCGGATCGTCTACGTCATCCCCTACACCTCTATCATCACTCAGACGGCAATGGTCTTCAGAGAAATCTTTGGCGAAGAGAATATCCTGGAGCACCACTCCGAGGTCGT
>CAMXXM010000227.1 GCA_947253195.1 uncultured Porphyromonas sp. | reverse complement strand
TAGATGATGTGCCTGAAGTCCTGGAAGACCTTATACAGGACGATGTCGCCGCTCTTGATGATCGGGTACATGCTGTCGCCCGTGACGACGAGCGCCCCGTCGACCTTAGGCATGTGCGGGATGCTGATGTGATCGATGATATAGTCGCTCATATCTCCCTGAGCCATGATGCCTGCGGTCGCCTCTACGCCATAGAGCGGTACGGACTGCTCCGAGACCACCGAGTCCCTGCTCTTCCCGCTTATCCGATGAAGCTGGACCGGGGCTCTCTGAATGGTCTCCTCGAAGCGGATGCCATCCTCCGAGCGGAGCATCGGTCCCTCCCCGGTTATGAGCCACTCCAAAGACAAATCAGGATAGGTAGCGATAATAGTCGCAACCTTGTCGGTGGACAAAGATTGATGCAGCTTGTCCGAGTCCATAAGGCCACGGCTAAGCCCAGTGCTTCGGTAAAACACACTTGCAGAAATACCCATGCGATCAAGATATTCTTGCAGTCGCTCCTTGGATGTTGCGATATTAGTCGTCATTTTATTTGGTTGCTGCGATTATAATCGTATCTTTGTGGTGTCGGTAAGTCATTACCGAGGGCGTAAATATACCGAAAACGAATAAGGCAGAGAGACCATATGAAGCGAATAGTAGTAAGCACAGAGGTGCGCGAGAGCCTGCGCCGGGCATTTGGCGTAAGCGACAAGACGATCAGCCTTGCGCTCAATTACCGTCGAGACACCGACCTCTCGCGGAAGATCCGCACCCTCGCCATCCGCAAGGGCGGGAAGATATACGACGCCGAGGAGATGGCGACGATCCACGACAGCGGGACGAAGATGATCCAGACGTGGGGCGACCGGATACGGCTCGAGGCGGACAAGTCCACGGGCGCCGTCGTCTGGTACGTCGACGGCAAGAAGCGAGGCGAGCGGAGCGATGTCAGCATCGCCGACCTCCTCAACCTCCAGCATCGGCTCGGTCTCATCTACGGACGTCTGGCCTGAAGGCGGGAGACCATGGAGTACTACAAGCGTCAGCTGTGCGTCAGCTACGAAGAGCTCACGGGCGGACCCGATCCGCTCGTGCCCGAGGGTACTCTCAAGTCGTGGCAGTACAGACGCAAGGTGAGACAGGTAAGGAAAGCATACGGCGAGGGGGTGACCGCCCTCTATGCGTACGACTCGCTCCCCGGCGAGGTGCGTGAGAGGTACGACGAGCGGCACGGCAGTCCCCGGCGCGACGTGCTCTGTGTGGGGCCGGTGCCGTACGTCGAGGACGTGGATGCGCGGGCCCACTACGAGACCTACCGGTACGTCAAGGGAGGCGAGGAGGTGGCCCTCACGGATCGGCTCATTGAGGAGTACACCGCCAATGCGAGTGTCGCCAATATGCTCCTCGACCGCTGGCGCAGCCTCACCGCCCTCAGCAATAAGCTCTGCAATCGTCGCAGCGACCTTTGGCGGGTGATGTGCGAGTATGCCGCACAGATCGGCAGGCAGCACGGGCACACGCTCCCCCTCTCCGCAGGGCGGCTCAGGCGTAAGCTCCACACCTACAAGGAGGAGGGCTACGACGCCCTCATCAGCGGCAAGATAGGCAATGCGAGTGCCTCCAAGATCACCCCCGAGGCGGGGCTCTACATCCTCGGGCTGAAGCGCAATCGCGACGATGTCCTCACCAACAGTCAGCTCCTCGAGGAGTACAACCGCACCTGTGCGACGACGGGCCACAAGCCGGTCACCCTCTCCACCCTCACCGCGTGGCTCAATGCCCCCGGGACCCGCCAGCTCTGGCTCGACGTGGAGCAGGGCGAGGTGGCGGCGAATAAGGAGCTGACCCGACTCCAACGCACCCTCATGCCCACCCGGCGCAACAGCGTCTGGGAGGGTGACGGCACGCGGCTCAACCTCTACTACAACGATGGCGGCCGACTCGCCACCATCGACGTCTACATGGTCATCGATGTCGCCACGAGGATGTGGCTCGGCTGGAGCTACGGGAGTGGTGAGACGTACGAGATGGTGCGGAGAGCCTTTCGGATGGCACTCGAGCGGTCGGGCGAGCGCCCCTATCAGATCAAGACCGACAATCAAGGCGCCATCGTCAGTGCCCGGGGGCGTAAGCTCGTGGAGGACATCGCCCTCATGCGGACCAACTCCGCCCCCTACCGCTCCTCCTCCAAGATGATCGAGAACGAGCTTGGCGACTTCCAGCAGGTCGAGCTCCACCGGTACCCCAACTTCACCGGGCAAAACGTCACCACCGGCAAGCGCCCCAATCTCGAGTGGCTGCACGCCAATATGGACCGTGTGCCGGACTACGAGGGCATGATCCGGCAATTTGAGGAGAGCATCCGGCGGTGGAATAACACCGTCGTCCCCCGGTACGGCAAGACCCGCGCCGAGCTCTACGAGGAGTGGGTGAATGACGAGCTCTCGCCGGTCAGCCGCGCGGATTACATCAGGATCTTCTGGCAGGATCACGACTACACCAACCTCTATACCCAGAGCGGCATCACCATCACGGTCGACCGTCGGGAGTACACCTACGAGGTGCTCGACGAGCGGGGCCTGCCGGACATCGGGTGGCTCCTCGAGCACACCGGGGAGCGCTTCCGCGTGCGGTACAATCCCGATGACATGACCGAGGCGTGCCTCTACGCCATCGGCAAGGATGGAGAGGAGCGCTACGAGCGCGAGCTGCATCCCTACCTCCGCATCGTGCGGGCGGTGCAGGACCAGTCGGCGGAGGACGCCACGACGGCTCAGATCCTCGTCAATATGGACAAGCAGATGCGCATCCTCCGCGTCGCCCGCTGTCGAGCGATTGATTACCTCTTCGAGCGGGACTACGAGCAGCCACGGGTCTGTCTCTTATACA
>CAMXXM010000226.1 GCA_947253195.1 uncultured Porphyromonas sp. | reverse complement strand
AGATGAACCAGCTCTCCGGGAAGCCGACCCGATCGACCACGAAGCCCGCCGCATAGGCACCGATCGTGGAGCCGAGTCCATTCGTCATCATGAGGAAGACACCCTGAGCCGATGAGCGAAGTGCAGGCGTGGTCTGCTTGTCCACATAGAGCGAGCCGCTGATATTGAAGAAGTCAAAGGCGACCCCGTAGATGATCATTGAGAGGATCAGGAGCGACACCCCATCACCGGGATTGCCCCAGCCGAGGAAGGCGAATCGCAGCACCCACGCCATGAAGCTGATCATCATCACCGCCTTGATGCCAAAGCGCTTGAGGAAGAAGGGGATCATCAGGATGCAAAGCGCCTCGGAGATCTGCGAGAGGGAGATCAGCGTGCCGGAGTGCTCCACACCGAAGGTGCTGGAGTAGGCGGGGTCCTCACCGAAGCCGGTGATGTAGACGTTGGCAAAGGCGTTGGTGATCTGGAGGCAGATGCCGAGGAGCACGGAGAAGAGGAAGAAGATCGCCATGTCGTGCCGCTTGAAGAGGCGGAAGGCCTCCAGCCCCAGCTTCTCCAGCAGCCCCTCATCCCCGGTCTGCGGCTTGCGGATGATCCGGCTCGCGGGGAAGACAAACATCCATGCTGCGAGGGCAAAGGAGAGTCCGGCGGAGATGTAGAGCTGTGTAACAGAGGTCTTGAAGCCGAGGTTGTCTACCACCAGCATCGCGCAGATGAAGCCCACGGTGCCGAAGACGCGGATCGGGGGGAAGTGCTTCACGGTGTCGAGCCCCGCGCGGTTGAGTGCCGAGTAGGCGGTGGCATTGGTGAGCCCAAGGGTCGGCATGTAGAAGCAGACGCTCAGCAGGATCAGCGTGTAGAGGGAGGTGAAGTCGGTCACCTGCGCAGCGGCGATCATCAGCCCTCCGGCGATGAGGTGACAGATCGAGGTGAGCCGCTCGTCGGGGATCCACTTGTCAGCGACGATGCCCATCAGTGTCGGCATAAAGATCGAGGCGATGCCCATGGTGGCAAAGAAAGCGCCGATCTGCCCGCCGGTGAAGTCGAGCGTCCCGAGGTAGACGCCGAGGGAGATCAGCCAAGCCCCCCAGACGGCGTACTCCAGGAAGTTCATCACGATCAGTTTGCCCTTAAGCGAAGTGGTGGATTGCATAAAGTCGTTATTGTATTTTGGATACGAAACTGTCAGTGCGACCCGCAAGGGGTCGAGGTCCGTACGATGATCTGTCCACAGGTCATCGCAGCTGTCGCGGCTCGACCTGTGGCTATGAAGCGTGGATCCCTGGCGGGATCCTCCACCCATCGGTATAGGGCGATGAATGCGGGATCCGCCGGTCGGTGGTATGTGGTAATAAATGCGGGATCCGGCATCTGTCGGGCAGGGTTGGTCGGGGCAGTCACCCCTTGTGGGTGCCCGTTTCTTAGCCACAGGTCGAGGTGCGTAGCCCCGAAGACCCATGGATAGGTCGTCCTCCCGTTCCCGACCCCTTGCGGGTTGCACTGATCTGATACCATCTCGCCTCAGTCCCGGAAGGCGGGATCCCCCTTGACGGAGCTGTACTCGGACTTAAGGGCGGCGAGGGTCTTCTCCGACACCGGCACGAGGGGCAGTCGGAGGACGTTGGGCGCCAGCCCCATCAGGCTGAGGAGCGCCTTGGCTCCGGAGGGGTTGCCGTCCACGAAGAGGAGGCGGAAGGTCTCCTTGAGCAGCCTGTGGGTGTGGAGCGCCTCCTTATCCTTCCCCTCAGCGAGCAGGTGAACCATCTCGGCAAAGGTGGCGGGGTAGGCGTTGCCGATCACGGAGATCACGCCGTCGATACCCATGGTCATCAGGGGATAAGTGATGGTGTCGTCACCCGAGAGGACGAAGAAGTCCTCCGGCGCGCGATGCCGGACGAGATCGATCTGCCCGACGATGCCACTCGCCTCCTTGATGCCGATGATGGCGGGGCAGTCGTTGGCAAGGCGGATGGTGGTCTCGGGGAGCATATTCACCCCGGTGCGCGAGGGGACGTTGTAGATGATAATCGGGATGGGCGACGCCTCTGCGATGGTGCGGAAGTGGCGGTAGAGTCCCTCCTGAGAGGGCTTGTTGTAGAAGGGGCAGACCACCAGGGCGGCATCTATGCCGGTGAGGTCCATCGTGGTGAGGCGGGTGATCACCTTGAGGGTGCTATTGGAGGAGACGCCGACGACGAGCGGCAGGCGGTCCTGATTGACCTCCACGAAGGTCCGGATGACTCGGTCCTGCTCCTCCTCCGTGAGCGTGGGGGTCTCAGCGGAGGTGCCGAGGGCGACGAGGAAGTCCGCCTTGCCCTCTATCTGGCGGCGGATCAGCAGGCGGAGGCGGTCGTAGTCGACGCTCTTGGAGGCGTCATCGGTGAAGGGCGTCACCATCGCCGTCCCGAGTCCGCGGAGGTATAGGATCCTTTTGGTAAGCATAGCTATCGTACTCTAATAGATTTCGTTGAAACAAATGTAAGAGAATTATTCCTCTTCGTTGTGCCATCTCCCCGCCTATAGGCATTGGTGAAAACAGGGATCATCGGGGACTTAGGGGCGTAGGGTGAGGGGCGTGCCAGGGGTGAGGGTCACCTGCTGCTCTTGGTCGCGGGTGGCATCGCGGAGGATCACCGTGGTGGGGCCGGCGAGGCGGCTGCGGAGCGTCACCTCGATCACCTTCCCCTCGCTCCAGCTGCAGTCCACCTCCATACCGCCACGGGCGCAGAGTCCGCTGTAGCTGCCGGTGTGCCAGAGGTCCGGGAGGGCGGGGAGGAGCTCGATCACCCCTTCGTGGCTCTGAAGCAGCATCTCGGCGATGCCGGCGGTGCCGCCGAAGTTGCCGTCGATCTGGAAGGGCGGGTGGGCGCAGAAGAGATT
>CAMXXM010000225.1 GCA_947253195.1 uncultured Porphyromonas sp. | reverse complement strand
GGGGTACGGTCATCGAAGGGGACCATATTCTTATTGGCCGTGATGTCAGCCTTCACCAGCGCATCCTCGGCCTCCTTACCGGTCAGCTCGGGGAACTTCTTGCGGAGATCCAGCAGCACCAGGTGGTTGTCGGTACCACCGGAGACCACGTCATAGCCCAGCTCAAGGAAGGTATTTGCCATGGTTACTGCATTGGCATGCACCTGAGTCTGGTAGGTCTTGAAGGAAGGCTGCAGAGCCTCGTAGAAGGCAACCGCCTTGGCAGCAATCACGTGCTCCAGAGGTCCACCCTGCACTCCGGGGAAGACGGCAGAGTTGATCAGCTCAGACATCATCTTGACGCGACCATTCTTGGTAGCCTTGCCCCAGGGGTTCTCAAAGTCCTTACCCATCAGGATGATACCACCACGCGGACCTCTCAGGGTCTTGTGGGTCGTAGAGGTAACGATGTGGGCGTACTTCACCGGGTTGGCGAGGAGACCGGCAGCGATGAGACCTGCAGGGTGAGCCATATCGATCATGAGGATGGCACCGACGCTATCAGCGATCTCGCGCATACGCTTGTAGTCCCACTCGCGAGAGTAGGCAGAGGCACCACCGACGATCAGCTTCGGGTGGGTCTCCTTAGCCTTGCGCTCCATATCATCATAGTCTACGCGACCATCCTCCTTGCGCACTCCGTATGCTACTGGGTGGTAGAGGATACCGGAGGCATTGACGAGTGAGCCGTGGGTCAGGTGACCACCGTGGTCAAGGTTGAGACCCATAAAGGTGTCACCGGCATTGAGGCAAGCCTGGAAGACAGACATATTGGCCTGAGCACCGGAGTGAGGCTGCACGTTGGCATACTCAGCATCGTAGAGCTTCTTGATGCGATCAATGGCCAGCTGCTCACTCTGATCGACGATCTGGCAGCCACCATAGTAACGCTTACCGGGATAGCCCTCAGCGTACTTGTTGGTCATGATGCTACCCATAGCGCGGAGCACCTCCTCGCTAACGAAGTTCTCTGATGCGATCAGCTCCACGCCACGCTTCTGGCGCAGACGCTCCTGGTCAATCAGGTCAAAAATCTGTTGATCTCTTTTCATGATGAAAAAGGTTGAAAGTTTATTGGTTTACAGTAGTTTACTTCAAGATATGAAAACTTCCTCTCTCCTATGCAAATCTAAAGATAATTAGCGAGCTTAACAATGTAATCCTCCTCCATTACGGGGGTAACGCCTTAGGATCGTATGGAAATCATTCGAGTAAGGGAGTAATGCACCCGCGAGAGTGTCCACTCCACAGGCATTTCGGGCTAATGCTGAAGTCTCTCTCGGAGCTATCAGCATGCCAAAGCACTCACCACAGCCCGCTCAGCAGCCGATCTGTGACACCGGTACCGGCAGCAAGGGTCTCGGATAAAATAGTACAGTCTACAGCGTCAATTCTTTTACCGATATTAGACTTCACTAATACCGATATTAGACTTCACTAATACCGATATTAGACTTCACTGATACCGATATTAGAGATCACTAATATCGGTATTAGAGTGACGGCTGGGGAGGGTGCATTAGAGAACCAACAGACCCGAGTATTACCGCATCCGCAGGAATGCGCTCTCTCCTCCGGTATCGGGGGAGCAAGAGAGCGTGACGCACCGGTGTGCGCCTCCTCATCAGGATCCTCCCCGACGCCGGGTGCCTAACCGCTCTCGACAAAGCCTTCCCCCCCCTCACTAAGCCATAGAGTGAGGTGCAAAAAAGGAGAGACTCTCGCAATGGGGAGTCTCTCCATAGGATATTAGCGATCCAAACAGCTACTATCAGTCGATCTGACCGAACTTAGCCTTGATGAATTCGCGATTGAGACGAGCGATATTGGAGATCGAGATGCTCTTCGGACACTCCATCTCACAAGCGCGGGTGTTGGTGCAGTTACCGAAGCCCAGCTCGTCCATCTTGGCTACCATAGCGCGAGCGCGCTTCTTGGCCTCGACCTTACCCTGCGGGAGGAGAGCAAATTGGCTCACCTTGGCGCTGACGAAGAGCATCGCGGAGCCGTTCTTGCACGCTGCCACACACGCGCCACAGCCGATGCAGGAGGCAGCGTCGATAGCCAGCTCAGAGTTAACTCTCGATACAGGGATCGCATTGCCGTCAGGGGCGGAGCCGGCGTTCATCGAGATGAAGCCTCCGGCCTGCTGGATCTTGTCAAAAGAGGAGCGATCCACCATCAGGTCACGGATGACCGGGAAGCCTGCAGAGCGCCACGGCTCTACGGTAATGGTGTCACCACTCTTCCAGTTACGCATATAGAGCTGGCAGGTGGTTGCTCCGGGGAGGAGACCATGGGGGTGACCATCCACGTACATGGAGCAAGCACCGCAGATACCCTCGCGGCAGTCATTATCATAGACAACCGGGTCCTTACCCTCGCGGATGAGCTGATCATTGAGCATATCGATCATCTCGAGGAAGGAAGCGTTCTCATCGACATGCTTCACCTCGTAGGTCTCGAAGTGACCCTTCTCATGACGGTTCCGCTGACGCCAAACCTTAACTTTAATGTCAATAAACTTATCCATAATACTTAAGTGTGCGTCGTCTCTATTATGCCTTCTTGTAATTACGTGTCTGAGGCACTACATACTCGTAGTTAAGCTCCTCCTTATACATCACCGGGGGGGTATCCTCGCCGGTGTAAGCCCAGCAAGATACATAGCTGAAGTCCTTGTCATTGCGGAGAGCCTCATTCTCCTCCGTCTGGTACTCCTCTCTGAAGTGGGCACCGCAGGACTCCTTACGGTCAAGCGCATCGTGAGCGATCAGCTTACCCATCTCGATGAAGTCAGCGAGACGCCAAGCCTTCTCCAGCTCGGTATTGAGATCCTCGATA
>CAMXXM010000224.1 GCA_947253195.1 uncultured Porphyromonas sp. | reverse complement strand
TATACAGTCCTAGTAATATTCAATCAACTGTGTACTTTTTTCAGGAATCGCATAGGGTGGGGTGTCCAATGCCCAGTGAATAGGCGCTCGATCTAATACCGATATTAGTGAAGTCTAATATCGGTATTGGGCGTCACTAATATCGGTATTAGACTTCACTAATATCGGTATTAGAGATTTCCATTCGGAGTGGGCTGCTTGGGTAGGGGTGACGCACTCGGTGGGAAGGCTTGATGGTGCGACACCCTTGCGGGTGCTTCGTTTCCTATTCTTCAGAATGAGTTGAGTCGCTTCTGTACATCTCAAATGCGTCACCCCTCGTCCGCCGACGGGGCAGGGTTTTAGGATTCAATTATTTACGTTACCTTTGCGCCGTGCTTGTCCACCGATTTCCCGAGGGAAATGAGCGGACCGGCACAGTAACGTATTGTTTAACCCTTTTAGAAACATGATAGCCTAGAGCTATTAATGCATGATTACAAAGTACGACGAGACAAAGCCCAACGCGGACTTTGACTGGGACAAGTACAACCGCGAGTCCGACATCTCAGCTGAGCAGCTGGAGGAGGAGAAGAAGAAGTACGCTGAGACCATCCCCAATATCACCGAGGACGCGATCATCTCCGGTAAGGTGATCGCCATGGACAAGCGTGAGGTCAAGGTAGACGTGGGTCTGCGCGCTCCCGCCGTCATCCCCACAAGCGAGTTCCGCTACAATAAGGATCTCAAGGTCGGTGATGAGGTAGAGGTGTATGTCCGCAAGACGGAGGCCAAGGACGGTCGTCCTCTGCTCTCTCACGAGGACGCCATGCGCGATCGTGCTTGGAAGCGCATCGAGGAGGCCCTCGAGTCCAAGGAGACCATCACCGGATACATCGACAAGAGCATCAAGGGTGGTATGCTGGTCAATATCTTTGGTGTCAACGCCTTCCTCCCCGGCTCACAGATCGACGTCCGTCCGATCCGCGACTTCGAGGAGTTTGTCGGCAAGACGATGGAGTTCCGCGTCATCAAGCTCAATCCCGACTATCACAATGTCGTCGTATCGCACAAGGCACTCATCGAGGAGGAGCTCGAGTCACAGCGTGCCGAGATCATCTCTCACCTCGAGAAGGGTCAGGTACTTGAGGGTACGGTGAAGAACATCACCTCCTACGGTGCCTTCATCGACCTCGGTGGTGTCGACGGTCTGGTACACATCACGGATCTCTCCTGGGGTCGTGTCAACAGCCCCGAGGAGGTGGTTGAGATCGGTCAGAAGATCAATGTCGTCGTCCTCGACTACGATGAGGAGCGTAAGCGTATCGCCCTCGGCCTGAAGCAGCTCACCCCCCACCCCTGGGACGCTCTCGCAGAGAGCCTCCAGGTAGGTGACAAGGTGACCGGCAATGTCGTTGTCCTCACCGACTACGGTGCCTTCGTAGAGGTAAAGCCCGGTGTAGAGGGTCTCGTCCACGTCAGCGAGATGAGCTGGACGAAGCACGTACACCACCCCTCCGACCTACTTAAGGTCGGAGAGGAGGTCGAGTGCGTCATTCTTGCCATCGACCGCGAGGAGCGCAAGATGAGCCTCGGCATCCGCCAGCTCACCCCCGATCCTTGGGGGAGCATCGAGGAGCGCTACCCGATCGGCAGCAAGCACACCGCAGAGGTGCGCAACTTCACCCACTTCGGTATCTTCGTCACATTCGAGGACGGGATCGATGGCCTGATCCACATCAGCGACCTCTCCTGGACCAAGAAGATCAAGCACCCGAGCGACTTCACCTCCATCGGCTCCAAGATCGACGTCGTCGTCCTGGATGTCGACAAGGAGAGCCGTCGTCTCTCACTCGGTCACAAGCAGTGCACCCCGGATCCCTGGGGCAGCATTGAGGGCGTCTACTCCATCGGCTCCATCCACAAGGGCAAGGTAGGCGAGATCAGCGCACGCGGTGCTGTGATCGAGTTCCCCGAGGAGATCGAGGGCTTCGCCCCGCTGAAGCAGCTCACCAAGGAGGATGGCTCTGATGCCCAGACGGGTGACGAGCTCGACTTCAAGGTACTCGAGTTCAATCGCAACGCCAAGCGCATCATCGTCAGCCACACCCGCGTCTACGAGGATGCCGCCAAGGGACTCGATGTCGAGGCTGCCCCCTCTGACGTGAAGGTCAATAAGAGTGCCACCACCTCTGCCCCGGCAGAGAAGTCTACCCTCGGAGACCTCGACGCCCTCGCCGAGCTCCGCGAGAAGATGGGGGACGCTGAGACCACCGGCGAGCAGGAGTAATCCCTCTCGGTCACAGCCCACAAGCCCCTGAGATAAGGGCATACTTATATGTACGAGGACCGTATCCCACACCGGGATGCGGCCCTCTTTTGCATCCCTCCGGAGTGCCACCGCCCGACCACTCCTCAACTTGTCCGACCCGTCCAATGGGGGCGCCCCATGGGGGCAATGGACAGGAAAGGTACCCCGACGTACTTGTTATTTCTCATATAAGTGAGTGAGAGCAAGAGGTGTACCCGTCTTTGTGTTTTTGGTGCAACTTAAGCGTAACCTCGACTCGGGGTTGGGGTTTGGGGAGACTATGGGACTGTTCTTTTTGGCACAAACTCATATCGCATGTCTATCAGTATGAAATTCCAAATTACCGGAAGTATTATCTGAATTTCTTCTTCGGAAGTCTCTCCACAAGCAGGACAACGAACTGTTTTTATATTAAAAAATATCTACGAATTGTAATTATGTGCAAGGTTGCAAGAAATGGTTTATCTTTGCCACGAGAGGAGGCTCATCCGCTCCGGTCAAGTCGTCTCCCTATAGCCTATCGTACCGAAGGACATGGCATTGATTAGTAATAAATAAGGTATCGCATGTCGAGCAATCACGACTGCATAATGG
>CAMXXM010000223.1 GCA_947253195.1 uncultured Porphyromonas sp. | reverse complement strand
CTACACCCATAAGGTTTCGTCGGCAGCGTCAGATGTGTATAAGAGACAGCCCGGAGGGTCATCGTAGGTGTGTCGATGCGGGGGATAGGTTACCTCTCTGTCGCATAGATCATACTGTAGAGTTGAGTGTGTCTCCGATCACCCATAGTGCGAGAAATACCGAAGTCGCCCCCACCAGAACTAACCCTCCTCGACATCCTTTGCGGATGGAGTGCTGACAATCGTTGATAATATGCGAGCTGCGCTGCCACGATCGAGGATGAGCTCGAGGATGGCAGCGCAGATGGGTTTTCGATCCTTATATATAGGAGTGGTGGGTGGCTATGGGGTGCCGAGATAGTGCGCGAGGACGGCAGTCTGGCGAGGGGTGAAGTTTCGCTTGGGACTGGTCCATCCGACTAAGGATAGGGCATGGCTGAGAAGCGGATAGCTCTTGATAGACATACGGAGCGCCCTCGAGGCGCTCCGCGGATGGTAGTCGGGGTAGTACTGAAGCGCTACCTGCTTGACGGGAACGATGCCGCCCAGGTCTCCCTTGAGAGGTTCCCAGCTCTTGATCTCCTCCAGCAGTCGGAGATCGGAGGTACTGAGCATTGGCTCCGGATGTTGTTGTTGTTTTTCTTGCATGGTTTAGTAGTTAAGACATTGCAAAGATATGCATTATTCATTCAACGCGCAATACTTAACCTTTTTCTCCTCAAAGAGACAGTAGGTGATCCTAAGAGACAATCACCCCTGAGGCGGATCGTACTTTTGCATCACGATCACCGACAACCCTCTCCAATCATAGCCTCCGAGAGATCAGTGCGGCTGCAGACGCTTCTGTACGGAGGAGAGAAACCCGCTTGTACGGGTGCCGAAGAGGAGCGGTGGATCGCCTACTAATTATTCATCTACTTTGCAACAAAAAACCAACTATGGCATTTATCTACAGTGTAACAGAGCGCAAGAACTCCATCCCCAACGCCAAGATGCCCCGCGTGGCTGTCGCCACCTCACGTATGATGGGCGTCGTACCTCTCCACCAGATCGCCAAGAGCATCTCTGTGCGGTCTACCGTCCACCGTGCGGACGTCAACGCCGTCCTCACCGCACTGCCGGAGGTGATCCTGGAGTACCTCTCTCAGGGACTCTCCGTGCGCCTGGGCGAGCTGGGCTCCTTTGCCCTACGCTTCCGCAGTAAGGCAGCCGCATCGGTGGAGGACTTCTCCTCAAGTAATGTGAAGAAGGTCCACATCCGCTACACGCCCAGCCCAATCATGCTGGCGGAGATGGCTACCGTGCCGGTACGGAGCATCAGCTCCCTCATCGCCGAGAAGAAGAAGGCAGAGGAGGCCAATAAGAAGACTGAGGCGGGCGCAAAGCCTAAGGAGGAAAAGGAGCCGAACAATAGTGCGCTGTGACGCCGACCCCGCTGAAGAGGCGGTCTGAGCCCTCTCGTCAGTAGGGCTCACAGGGGTGAGGAGGGTGATGCTTCCTCACCTCACCACAACGGTAACACACTTTATAATAAGACAAGCGATATGACACAAGTTTACACTTCACCCGTAGCAACCGATAAGCTGACTCCCGACCCCCTGGAGGACTATGGTGGCCCCACACTGCTTACCCGACCCGAGGAGATCAGGCGCGCCGAGAGAGCCACTCACCTCTTGGCGATCCACTGCAGCGCCACGCGCAACTGCGACAACTACTCCCCCGAGCAGCTGATCCGAGATCACGTGCAGCGGGAATTTAAGGGGTGCGGATACCACTACTACATCACGAAGGACGGATCGCTGTATGGCATGCGTCCCGTAGAGTTACCCGGTGCCCACGTGAGGGGCTTCAACAGGCGCTCCATAGGCATCTGCTACGAGGGCAGGCTGGACCATAAGTATGTGCCTGCCGACACCCGCACCCCGATGCAGCGACAGACGCTGACACAGCTGATACACCGCCTGCTGGAGCTCTACCCCAATGCCTACGTCGTGGGTCACCGGGACCTCTCGAGAGACCGAAACCACGACGGGATCATCACACCGGACGAGTGGGCCAAGCTGTGCCCCTGCTTTGACGCCAAGCTCTACAATAAGTCATGGGTCATCTCAGAGTGAGCATCGCCTACCTGCTCCTGCTGTGCCTAATGGTGAGCTGTAAGAGCAGAGAGAAGGCGCTACAGGCTGCGGTGCGGCACGAGATGAGAGAAATCAAGAATAAGGACCTCCGGGACACCGTGACGATCGAGTGGTGGGGCAATGCCCCTTCCACTCCTCTCGATACCCTGCTGAGGTCTGTAACGCCTACGGCACAAAAGGTAGTGCTGGCGAGGCATCAGGTCACCAAGCAGATGGAGCAGACCAAAGACGCAGGAGAAGAGGGAGACAACCATAGAGCAACCTTTAAGCCGCCAGACCTCCCCCATCCGACCCCTTATGGTAGGTCTCGTGATGGGACTAATGGGAGCGGTGCTGCTCAGGATGCTATGGCAACGACTAATCCACGCAATATGACTATGAATGAAAGAAACAACCAATTCCGACTGATATGGGCCTCTACGCTCTGCGCCGGTGGCCTTACCCTACTCTTCACTTCACTCTGGATGCCCCCTCAGGGGGTCATCGACTCCAGCGTGCTGGTGGCCTACGGCGAGGTGATGACCTTCGTGGGCGGTCTCGTAGGCATCGACTACGTCTACCGCAATAAGGGACAGTAGCACTACCCTCAGCAAGCCACCCTACATCCTAATAAGCAGCACATGACTTGCAACCCACCCGACCGTCAAGTCATCACACCCTACACGTCCGACTGGGCAGACATATCCGACGGGGGAAAGGGGAGGTCACGGAAGAGCACAAAAAGAGAGGAGAGACCGGACACGAGTGTCTGATCTCTCCTCTCAAAAAGACGG
>CAMXXM010000222.1 GCA_947253195.1 uncultured Porphyromonas sp. | reverse complement strand
CACCCATAAGGTTTCGTCGGCAGCGTCAGATGTGTATAAGAGACAGCACCTGTCCCCCCAGTCGATTCCACTGGCCGATGGTTGTCGAGCCGGCAACGCCGGACTGAGCAGCGATAGCGGTATGCTCCTTCACCTCGCAATTATGGGCGATCTGGACGAGGTTGTCGATCTTTACCCCACGCCGTATGATCGTTGCATCGAGGACCGCACGATCAATACAGGCATTTGCCCCTATCTCCACATCATCCTCAAGGATTACCTTACCGGTCTGGGGGATCTTGTCCCATCCCTCAGCAGTGGGGGCAAATCCAAATCCATCTGCCCCTAAGACTGCTCCCGAGTGTAAGATGCATCGATCTCCGACAATGGTTCGGTTGCTGATAGTCACCTGCTGATAGATCTTACAGTCCGCCCCCACGAGGCAGTCCTCACCTATATATACTTGGGCACGGACGATCGTACGCGGACCCACCTTACTATTCCTTCCTATATAGACAAAAGGTCCCACCGAAGCTGTCGGATCCACATCAGCAGACGGATCCACGATGGCAAATTGTGAGATCCCCGCCTCCGGCTCGGACCCATTGCGGATCACGCTCAGCAACTTTGCCAAGCTGTCATAAGGGTCTGCTACACGGATCAGGGTCGCCTTCACATCGGAGGTCGGCTGATAGTCAGCCTGCACCAGCACCGCACTGCACTTAGTCGTGCAGAGGTAATGCTCATAGGCAGGATTAGCGAGGAAAGTCAGTGTCCCTGCCTTCCCATTCTCTATCCCGCCAAAGTCATGAAGCTCCACATTAGGGTCTCCATCGACCACACCATGGAGGAAGTCGGCCACCTCCTGAGCTGTATATCTCATAAGCTTGTCTTCTCAAATAACGTGATGCCTCCTCAACTCGCGCTCCATCTCCGCCTGCAGAGCGAGACCCTTCGCACGAGCAGCCTCAGCAAAGTCTTCCCCCTTGGAGGCAAAGATAATACCTCGGGATGAGTTTACTATCAGGCCACACTCACCCGTCATACCATAGCTGCACACCTCCTTGAGTGATCCGCCCTGCTTACCCACCCCGGGTACGAGGAGGAAATACTCGGGAGCGATCTCGCGGATCTGACCGAAGAGCTTTGCCTGTGTTGCCCCGGCGACAAACATCAGCTGCTCATCACTGGCCCAGGAGGTCGCTGTCTCTAGGACCACTTGGTAGAGCAGCCGTCCATCCTCTAATCTCAAGTGCTGGAAGTCAGCCGATCCTGCATTGGATGTAAGGGCAAGGAGCACCGTCCAGCGATCCTTATATTCTAGGAAAGGAGAGATGCCGTCGCGACCCATATATGGAGCAGTGGTGACGGCATCCGCTCCTAGTTCTTCAAAGGCAGCTCGCGCATACTGTGCCGAGGTATTACCGATATCACCCCGCTTGGCATCGAGGATCACCATAATCTCAGGATACTTATTATGCACGTACTCAATGGTCTTCCCGAGCACCTCTAAGCCCTCAGCGCCTAATGGCTCATAGAATGCCTCATTGGGCTTATATGCTACGACAAGGTCTGCTGTAGCATCAATGATCGCTTTATTGAAAGTCAAGACTCCCTCAGCAGTCTGAGGGAGATTAGGAGGAAGTAGAGTGGAGTCACTATCTAGACCGACACAGAGGAAGGACTTCTTACGTCTGATCTGGTCGATAAGTTGCTGCTTATTCATTTCTCAGTATCCGTATTGCATTCGGGCAAAGGTAATGATTTTTGCCCAAATCCGCCGTGTTATTCTCCCCCCTCAATTCCGCAGCCTATAGATTTGTTGACTTTGTCGGGTACTTATTGATCGTGTTTTTCTTGCGTCCCGACTTTCTAGCAGACCAAAGTCCCTACCTGTAGGTCTGCATATTCGCTTTTTGTCTCTTTATGACGTGTTCATTGCGCTCTTTTGTGTAAACTCTACGTTTGTTGGCACTCCTGCCGGTGCTTCAAGACTCCGTTGTCTCAAAGCGGTCGTGCATTTGTATTGTCTGACTATCAGTCTTCTCCTACCCGTCACACATCTGTTCCACATACCATCGCTGTAAAGCTGTTGCCCCAAAGAGTTGCAGGACATCACCTGTCCTACTTTTCACCCACCGAGCCGGGCAGGTGACAAAGTGGTGGATAAACTTTTTGAGTCGTGCTTTTGAGCCAATAAGACGCCCGCTCCGCTTTGACACCTCTGAGACATACTTCGTATAGAAGTTCCTCAGTAATGCCGTAAGAAGCATAAACACAGTGTTTTGATTCATGTCAGAGCTTGGCAGGTGTGCCCGGTTAAAATCGTTATTCATCTGATCGAAGACTCGCTCAATACCGCCTCTTCTGTTGTAGTACCTTATGATCTCCTCTTCACTACTCTTCCAATCATTTGTGATGATGCTAAAGTATCGATACTTCATCTCTTTATCATCAGAAAACATGGTGCCCTCAGACCATCCATCATTGTAACGGTAAAGCACGACCCTGTAACTCTTCCCCCTGATAAACTCGTCTGCCATCACGCTCCGGGCTTCCACCTCTCTCATGCCTCCGGTGCTGCCTCTGAGCTTTAGCAGCTTCCATCCGGAAGTGCTTTCCTCAACTAATGACCTGTGATAGGGTGTGTCCATGGCACGGATATAAAAGAGATCGGAATACTCCTCCACCACTGAGATCACCTCTCTGCCGTACGATCCGGCGTCCATTCTTGAGCGCTTCACCCTCACACCCTCCTTTAGAAGTGCTTCATAGGCCAGTCGAAGTGTCCTCGCCTGATCAAAAATCACGGGCGCATTTCCACCACGACCCTCAATGCTGATGGGATGACCAGTCGGTAGACCCCGCACTCCTTTTTCACCTCCTTCAGCTCAAAGTCGCGGAGGATCTCCTCCGGGACAAATGCCGATATC
>CAMXXM010000221.1 GCA_947253195.1 uncultured Porphyromonas sp. | reverse complement strand
CCTACTCTGCAGGTAGTGGCAGGTAGTGGCGGATGTAGTCTATCTCCAGCGTGAGCGGGTGCTCCGGCGGTACCGGCCGGCCTACCCAGGAGCCTCCCATCTGCGCCGATAGGATGAGGTAAAAGGGGTAGGAAAACTGCTCCTCCCCCTCCACGACACGAGGGTAGGTGTGGCACAGCCGATCATTCACCAAGAGCACGATCTGATGCTCCTCGATCACTACGCTATAGACATTGAAGCAGCTCGCATCGATCCCAATGACGCCCCCGCGGTCAGGCCCGGCGTAGTCCTCCCGCTCAGTCAGTCCGTTGTGGACTGTCTGATAGACAATGGAGTCTTGATTGAGACGCTCCATAATGTCTATCTCGCCATTACGCGGCCACGACACCTCGGGGGCATAGCCGAGCATCCAGATGGCAGGCCAAAATCCCTGACCGCTATCGTATCGGGCACGCACATCGATGCGTCCCAGCCGGATCTCCTGCCTCCCCTTGCACCAGAGTCCGGCGGTCACGTAGGTGCCGGTGGTGCGGTCATAGTCAGCCCGGAGCTTCAGTGTACCACCCGAGATCTCCATCAGGTCAGGGCGCTCCGACGTCATATGGCGAGCCCAGTCGTAGGGCTGAGCCGGGATGACACTCCAGAGAGTGCTGTCCGGGGTCTCCGATGCGAAGTCCTCCTCCCACACGAGCCGATAGCCCTCATACTGTAGCCTATCTGCCTCCTGTCCCACGCAGAGACCGACAGCGAGGATCAATGAGAAAATAGTCAATAAGCACCTATTCATCATAAGTGTCAGGTAAAGGAGGTGAAGCTTCTCAGCAGGGGCGGGATCTCGGAGAGTCGGGTCACCTCGTATAGGGGGACTCGGAGCGGTTCGTCCGGGCGAGCCTGACCTCGGAGGTTAAACCATATCGCCGGCAGTCCGGCATTGTCTGCCCCCTGGATGTCCGACTCCCAGTCGTCACCGATCATCACCGTCTCCGAGCGGCGGGAGCGAGAGCGAGAGAGGGCGTAGTCAAAGATCGCCTTACTCGGCTTATTGATCCCCGCCATCTCGCTCAGCACGATACAGTCCACGTAGGGCAGGATCCCTGCGGCGGCCATCTTCCGATGCTGCACCTCCATAAATCCATTGGACAGGATCACGATCCGATAGCGACGTCGCAGCTCCTGCAGCAACTCGATGGCTCCGGGGATCGTCTCCTTCTTCGTTGCCGTGAGCGAGAGGAATTGCCGATTGATCTCGTCGAGGAGCTGCTCATCGAGTGGTCCCATAAAGTGCTCAAGAGGCTCCTTGAAGCGCCTCACGGTCAGCTCCGGCTTCGTGATCTCACCGACACGATAGAGATGCCAGAGGTGATCATTGATCGGCTGGTAGACATCCCGCAGGGTCTCAAAGGAGTCGATCCATCGGCTCCACCCTCGTGCCTCATACACCTCACGCAGGGCCGACTGGTTATTACGGGTAGTCGCCCAGAGCGTATCGTCGAGGTCGATCAGCACCGTCTTTACTATCATAGGGGAAAAATGGGGGAGAGGGGTAGTTGGTCTTGCACAAAAAGAGACGAGGTAAGGAACAGGATACTCCTCGCCTCGTCTCAAGATAGCTATCGGGTGAGACCTTTTTGGGAAAAAGGCTCAGGCAGTGACTTACTCTAAAGGTCGGAGATCACTCCACCTCTACGACGAGATACTTGCTTCGGCTCCAGAAGTCCTTCTGGTTGTCGATGACAAGCGTCTGATTGCCATCTGCATCCTTCTCGAAGTGGTACGAGGAGGCGGGATGCTGAGTGCGCAGATGCGCCTTGGCGGCAAAGAGCGCGATCGTCGTCAGGTCGCGGGTGTCCACCTGCTTGAAGTACTCCTGATTGAAGCCCTCGGGAAGCACCTTTGCCTTGGAGAAGAGACCACCACCCTTGATGATATTCTCCTCCTTCAGCTCACTGAGTGTACCGAAGCAGTAGTAGGCGCGGTGCAGGGCAGCGTCTTGGTCATGCAGTCGCTTATTCTGGATCGCGATGGTCGCCTCATTGACGGCACCCTTCTCCGACTGCTCAGAGATGAGACTATCCTGGCGGGCGATCATCCCCTTTGCGCTATCGAGGTCAGCCTGGAGAGACTGGATCATCTGATCCTTCTCGGCGATCTGGCTGGTGAGGAGGCTGATCTTCTTGTTGAGAGCAGCGATATTGATGCCACTGCGCTTCAGCTTCTCCTGCTGCTGGGCAAGGTTCTGCTTATTCTCCTGCAGTGTCTGGCGGAGCAGCGAGATCTCATCCATGATGCGCTGCTTCTGAGACTGATTGAGCTCTCCCTTGAGAGCGTCAGCCTGCACACGATGCTCGGCATCAGCGATCTGGCCGAGGTTGCCCTCCACCTCGTTGATGATGCCGATGGCCTCATTGAGATCAGCCTGATTCTTATCACTCTGCATCAGCAGGGAGTCATAGCTGGTCTTCAGCTTGTCGTAGCTGGATCCCTTATTACCGGTACAGCCGACTACCATTAGCGAGAGAGCCACTGAGGCTCCGGCTAAGGTCTTGACTAACGATCTGATCATACTCTTCTCTATTATTGTCTTGCTTAGTTTCTGTCACGGAGCTCATCATTGAACTCCGCCGCAAAATTATCGAAATTTATTCTTGTGCACCTTCTCCCCCTTAGGCAGCCCCTCCACCACGAGAACCATCTCCCCCTTAGGCTCCTCTGTGGCAAAGTGTTGCAGCAGCTCCGATGGGACACCTCTCAGGTACTCCTCGTACCGCTTGGAGATCTCTCGAGCGAGGACGACGCGTCGCGTATCGCCATACAGCTCACCGATCTCCTCGAGCAGCCTGGCGATGCGGGTGGGCGCCTCGTAGAGGATCGTTGTCTCCTCCCGATCCTCGAGGGCCCTCAGTCTGGAGAGACGCCCCTTCTTG
>CAMXXM010000220.1 GCA_947253195.1 uncultured Porphyromonas sp. | reverse complement strand
CGTCTCGCTCTCGGCCAACTGGATGTGGCCTTGCCGCAATCCCGGCGAGGATGCCCGACTCTACGCTGCCGTCAGGGCGGCATCCGACTTTGCCATAGCCCTCGGGATCAATATCCCGACCGGCAAGGACTCCCTCTCGATGACCCAGACCTACCCCGACGGGCAGCGGGTCACCGCCCCCGGCACGCTGATCGTCACTGCGGGAGCCGAGGTGACCGATGTCCGCCGGATCCCCGACTCGGTGCTGAAGGACGCCCCGGGGAGCGCGGTGCTGTACGTCGACTTCTCCTTCTGCAACCGTCACCTCGGAGGCTCCGCCCTCTACCAGACGCTCGGCAAGGTGGGCTCCACTGCGCCCGACATCGTGGACGTGGACTACTTTGCTGACGCCTTCGGTGCGATCCAGGAGCTGGTCAATGAGGGGAGGATCCTGGCTATCCACGACCTATCCGCCGGCGGGCTTGTCACCACTCTCCTCGAGATGTGCTATGCGCGCACCGAGGGAGGACTACAGCTCTCGGCCGATCTCCTCAGTGAGGGTTCGCTGGAGGAGGTGCTCTTTGCCGAGAACCCTGGCGTGCTGATCCAGGTGGCTGACCCGGAGGGCGTGATGAAGTCACTCGAGGAGGCGGGTGTCGCCTCCGTCATCGCCGCCCGCCCGATCAAGGAGCGGCTGATGCGCATCGGCGAGGAGGAGATAGACATCGATGAGATGCGCCGTGCCTGGCAGACGCCATCGCTCCTCATGGAGCCTGAGCAGGCGTCCAAGGGGTGCGCCGAGTCGAGGGCAAGGGAGCAGCTCGTGCAGCCGCTGGACTACCGGCTACTCCCCGGGCAGAGACGCACGCTCGCCGACTACGGCAAGAGCCGGGACCGGAAGGAGCGGAGCGGCATCACCTGCGCCATCATCCGCGACAAGGGGACGAATGGCGAGCGAGAGATGGCCTACGCCCTCTGGCTGGCCGGCTTTGACGTGCGGGATGTCCACATGAGCGACCTGATGAGCGGTCGCGAGACACTGGAGGAGTGCCGTATGATCGTCTTCTGCGGAGGCTTCTCCCACAGCGATGTGCTGGGGGCGGCGACCGGCTTTGCCGCCGGCTTCCGGTACAACGACCGAGCCAGCGAGGCGCTGCGGAAGTTTTACGCCCGCCCAGACACCCTCTCGCTCGGCATCTGCAACGGCTGCCAGCTGATGGGGAAGCTGGACCTCCTCTACGGCGAGGAGCGGAGCTTCCGTCTGCTGCACAATGAGAGCGGAAAATTTGAGTCCACCTTCCTCACCCTCGAGATCCCCGAGACGAATAGCGTGATGCTCGGCAGCCTTGCCGGTACGAAGCTCGGCTGCTGGGTGGCACACGGTGAGGGGCGCTTTGGTCTCTCGGCAGACCCCCACAGCTACTCGGTGGCCGTTCGCTACGGCTACGAGGCCTACCCGGGCAATCCCAATGGCTCCCCCTACCGCATCGCAGCGCTTGTGAGCGACGACGGGCGTCATCTCGCGATGATGCCCCACCCTGAGCGGTCCGTCTTCCCCTGGCAGTGTGGGTACTACCCTGAGGCAGGGGACGAGGTGACGCCATGGTTTGAGGCTTTTGTCAATGCCTACGAGTGGTGTCGGGCACACCGCTGAGCAGGCCTATATTATAGACTTCATCTATCATGAGTAAAACAAATCATCAACAGGCGGAGAAGCCGCGACCACATCAGGACGTCGATGAGGAGTACTCCGCACCGTCGATACAGGAGGAGCCTCGGAGCCTCTGGGGCTGGTTTGTCCGCTGCATCACGACCCGCTATGCCGACCTGAGTGGTCGGGCGCGCCGCTTTGCCTTCTGGAGCTTTGTTACCTTCTACATCGCCTTCATACTGCTGGCGGTGCTGATCTGCTGCGTGGAGACCTACTTCTCGATCAAGGGGTATGGCCCCACCGAGATGGAGCTGAGCAATCCCGGCTTCTACCTCGACATGGCTCAGGGGACCTGGACCTTCTGGCTCATACCGCTAGTACTGGCGGTCTTCTTCATCCCCATGGTGACGGTGACGGTACGACGCTTCCACGACGTGGGCATATCGACCGGCGTCTTCCTGATCCTTTTTGCGGTGCAGTTTTTCTTCCTCGTCATGGGGCTGATCGACAGCGACATTGCTGAGGGCGAGTTGGAGGCGACGCTCAACTTCATCTCCGAGCTGGTGGTCTGTGGCTTCCACCTCTTTGTCGTCGTCGTGGCGCTGATGCCGGGGAAGAACGGACCCAATAGGTACGGCCCCGACCCCAAGCGGCACGGGGCGCAGATGGACATCGAGATCGTCTAACTCCGTGGCTGACCTCAAGGAGCAAGCTCCCCGCATACCGGGAGAGCGACACCTAACGCTGTGGAGCTACTTCTGGACAGCGCTCACGCGCCGGTATGGTAGCTTCGACGGGCGATCGCGGAGGCTGGAGTTTTGGAGCTACTACCTCTTCATCGTCCTCTTCTACCTCCTCATCCTTGCAGCGCAGGCACTACTGGACGGGGTGGAGGTGACGACAGAGGCACTCATCGCCCCCTTCGGCATAGAGGGGATCCTCTCCGGCTACGGCGACCGACCCTACTTTGATGCGCCGGTGCTGGTGTGGGTGATCCGGCTGATCTCCGTCGTGCTCTTCGTACCAACGCTCGCCGTAAGCTGTAGGCGATACCACGATGTGGGGCTGCCGGCGTGGCTCTTCTGGATACTCCGCGGGACGGCGCTCGCGTGGGCGACTGTCGTGGCGCTGAAGTACGGGGCAGCGGACCTCGGGAGCTCACTCTTCCGCATCCTCTCCATTGTCGTCGGGGTCGTCGCCCTCGCCGACCTCGTGATCCACCTCTTGCCGGGACAGAAGGGTGCCAATAGGTATAGTTCCTGTCTCTTATACACATCTGACGCTGCCGACGAAACCTTATGGGT
>CAMXXM010000219.1 GCA_947253195.1 uncultured Porphyromonas sp. | reverse complement strand
CAGAAAGTTTTTGTATACTCACGGAAGCACCTCTTACCAATCACTTAAGACCATGAAGAAATCGCTTATCATTGCACTCACGGTGTCGCTCCTCACCTCTCTGTCAGCCCTCTCTTACGCCTGCACCACAGCCGTCTTCTCAGCCAAGTCGACCCAGAGCGGTCGCCCGATGCTCTGGAAAGTGCGGGACACTGACTTTTACCACAATTATGTCTCCCGTCATCAGTCCCCCAAGGGCTGGTGGTACATCGGCATCTCCAACGTCGAGGACAAGGAGGGCGAGCAGATCTGGAGCGGACACAACGAGCGGGGCTTCGGGATCATGAATAGCGCCTCCTTCAACGTCAATAAGGACGACCCCGCCTCCATTGCCGACCGAGAGGGCTATGTGATGCACCGGGCTCTGGAGGAGTGCGAGACACTCAAGGACTTCGAGCAGCTCCTCGACGCCATGGTCAAGCCGATGGGGCTGGCCACTCACTTTGGCGTCATCGATGCCCACGGCGGGGCTGCGATCTACGAAGTAAATAACTACACGTGGACGAAAGAGGATGCCAATACTGCACCCGGTGGATACATCGTCCGCTCCAATTACTCTGAGACCGGTGAGCAGGACCGCGACCTTGGCTACGTGCGCGCCTGCTCAGCGAGAGAGCTGCTCTCCGAGCTGGATGGTCCGGTGACGATTAACTACATTACCAACACCCTCTCCCGCTCCCTCTACAACTCTCAGCTGGGCATCGATTACGGGAACGAGTATCTGAGACACGATGGCTTCGCCAAGGGCTTCATCCTCACCGACGACCTGATGGCACGCTACGACTCTGCCTCCGTCACGATTACCGAGGGTGTCTCTCCGGGTGAGGACCCGACCGACGCCACCTCCTGGATACAGGTTGGGCAGCCCTACATCTGCCCGCTGGTGCCGGTATGGGCTTGGGCGGAAGTGCCCGCCGAGCTTGCCCTCCCTCAGGAGAAGTCTCCCGAGAGTACAATTGGGGAGCTGGTGCTGGAGATCAAGAAGGAGCTCTTCCCTCTCCATACCGTGGAGCAGACCCGCTACCTCTACCTCCCGGTGATCATCAATAAGCAGGGCACCGGGCTGATGCAGCGCATACAGTCTCTCGAGCAGGAGGCACTCCCCGCCATCCGCGTTGCTAAGAGCCCGGAGGAGCGCGAGAGGCTCACCGGAGCCTACTTAGAGCGATGCACCACTCTGCTTCGCTCGGCACTCGAGGTGCATCCGGTGTCAGAGCAGAGCAGGTAGCGACTTGCTCACGAGCGGAGTGGGCCATTTGCCAAGGGACTTGTCGACAAGAGACCTTCAATAGATCTTTTTCGCGCATATGGATGTGCAAAACAATAAGCAAGTGGGACTGTTTACTCAGAGATAAAGAAATCCGATCCTGATTTTCTGTGGTTAGAAAGTTTTTTATTACTATCTTTGGCCGGTCAAGGTAAATCTTAGAATTATTATGACGGCAGAAGAATTCAAGAATAGGTTTAACTCCTCAACGAAGAGCCTTCGCTACAAGCGGAGGATCATAGAGCATATCATAGACGAAGGTCCGGACACCCTCCCCTCACTCTCCAAGAAGCTGGAGCTGAGCGTCCCGACCACGAGTAAGTATGTCAATGAGATGATTGATGGGGGGCTCATGCGCAGCTACGGCAAGCTGGAGACCTCCGGCGGGCGGCATCCTTACCTCTTTGGGCTGGATCCCTCCAATGTCTATTTCCTCGGTGTGGACTTCACCCAGGGGAAGATGCATATGATGATGATGGACTTCTGCGGCGATCAGGTGCAGGAGGTGATGGACATACCCTTTAAGTTTGAGAACACGCCTGAGTGCCTCGATGAGATCTGCCACAGGATCGATCACTACATCGATCACGAGTGCACGGTGAAGCGACAGAATGTCGTCTCCATCGGACTCAACCTCTTTGGGCGCATCAATCCTAAGACCGGCTGCAGCTACACCTACTTCAACTTCAGCGAGAGACCTCTCGGCGAACACCTGACTGAGCACTTCTGCATCCCCGTCTGGGTCGACAACGACTCACGCGCCTGCGCCTACGGAGAGTATATGACCCATATCCGCGAGGAGGGGCGCAACATTCTCTTCCTCAACGTCACCTGGGGTCTCGGTCTCGGCATCATCATCGACGGTAAGCCCTACGCCGGCAAGTCCGGCTTCAGCGGTGAGCTGGGGCACATCCACGCCTTTGAGAACGAAGTGCTGTGCCACTGCGGGAAGAAGGGCTGCCTCGAGACCGAGGCAAGTGGTAGCGCAATGTACCGCAAGTTTCAGGAGCGTATCGCTCAAGGAGACACCTCCACGCTCACCTCGCCGGACGGTCCCTTCGGCATCACTAATCCTGAGGACGTCACGCTCGACCAGCTGATCGAAGCGACCCAGAGGGAGGACATCCTCTGCATTGACATCCTTGAGGAGATCGGGGATAATCTCGGTATGCACATCGCCGGGCTGATCAACCTCTACAATCCCGACTTCGTCATCATCGGTGGACAGCTCGCCAATACGGGAGACTACTTCATGCAGCCCCTCAAGACGGCGATCCGCAAGTACTCGCTCAATATGGTGAGCCAGGACACCAAGCTGCGGCGCTCACTACTGATGCGCTACGCCGGTGTCGTGGGTGCCTGTATGCTGGCGCGCAAGAAGTCGGTCGAGCACCTCACGGACGCGGAGGAGGAAGAGGAAGAGGAGGCTTAAGTCACCCCGCCACCCGCTCAGGGTGGTACGCATAGCGAGACCAATAGTCTCTGAGAGAAGGAGGAAGAGCCACCCAAGCAGGCTCTCCCTCCTCTCTTTTTATCCGACTCATGCCTCCACCGGGTGAGGGAAAATTCCTTTACCGATGTGGTGTCCTAGAAAAGTACACACATAGAGGAGCAGAAATGAACAACAAGAAAG
>CAMXXM010000218.1 GCA_947253195.1 uncultured Porphyromonas sp. | reverse complement strand
CGATCAGGTCAAAGCCCTTGCGCCAGTAGAAGTCACCGCTAAAGCTGATCCTATTACTGAAAAGTCCGAGGTCAAATCCTGTATTGAGCTCATACTGCTTCTCCCAGGTCAGCTCCTTATTCTCCAGCTCATCAATATAGGCATAGGTCTCATCATTCTGAGCAATGCCTCGGTAGGTCCGTCCGTTATAGAAGATCGGGAGAGAGTTTCGAGCCGGTCCCATGGAGGCGGTCAGACCATAGGTGGCACGCAGCAAGAGGTGAGAGATCGTCTGGTCAGTCGGGAAGAACGTCTCACGGACATTCCATGATCCTGACGCATTCCATGTGGGCAGCCAGCGGGCACTCATGGAGCGTCCAAGCATATTGGATCCATCATAGCGACCGGTGAGATTCACCGTTGCGAGTCCCTTGTACGAGTACGAAAGTGCGGTGAAGAAAGCGACAAATCGGTCGTAGCTATTGTAGAGACCGAAGTAGTTACCACCGCGCTCAAGGATCTGCTTCATGAGCTTGTAGTTGGTAAAGACGGCAGACCCCTTATAGTACTGAATGCCGTAGCCATCGCTCCAGCGATTGACGCGATCAGCACTCTTTACCTCGGAACCGACGAGAGCATTGAAGATGTGCTCATCGTTGAAGGTGTTATTGTAATTGGCAGTGGTACGGAAATAATAACTCTTCATCAGGTCATCCGTATCATAGAGGAAGCCACCGAGAGGAAGGACAACCTCAGGATACGAATTAACCTTGTCCGGATCAGAGTAGAGGTAGGAATTGCTCTGGATGACGGTGGCATTCTGAGTGGCTCGATAGGCCATGGTCATATTGGACCGCTCAGTCACGCGGCTGTCTGAGGTGGTCTTCACGACGCGGGCACTACCCAGCACATTAATCTCAAGCTCCTTGATCGGCTTGTAGCCGAGATCGACCTGGAACTTTCCATCAATCTGATTGATGAAAAGGTTGTTCTCTTTCAGCTCGTTGAGGATGGAGAAGGGGGCGTAGTTACGCTGATAGTAGAAAGGCGTTACCCCATCATCCTCATAGGCACGCATGGTACGGGTCGTATTGAGTGCATAACTGAAGGGGTTAATGTCAAAGTCACGAGTGAAGGCACCGGTAAGTGGATTGACTCCCTGGTTTTGAGATCCGGGTGCTTTCTGATCACGATAGCTGGCATTGGTGGAGATCTTGGCCGTCAGCTTGTCGCTAAACTTGTGGCTGACGTTGAAGTTACCGGTATACCGATTCACCCGGTCGGCAATCGTCCATCCGGGATCGTAGAGGAAGGAGAGTGAGCCGTAGAAATTGGTCTGCTTGTTTCCACCCGAGATGCTTACGGAGTGATTTTGCTGAACGGATGGTCTGAAGAGGAGCTTAAACCAGTCGGTATTGCGCTCTGCGGCTTTCTCAAGGAAAGCCAGCTTGGCATCCATGGTATTAGGAAGACCAAAAGCCTGCTTCTCGGGATCCCAAGTATTGATAAGGTTACTCATAACGAAGAACTCGCCCGCATTGCTGGCGCGTCCCGTCCATGAATCATTGAGCCACCCCTTGTCGTACATCTCAAGGAAGATGTCCATCTGGTCGGCAGAGTTGATCACGTTATAGTCAGAGTAGCGAGGACGCTGACGAAGGGTAAACTCTCCCGAGTATGCAACGTTCGTGCGACCGGAGCCACCACTCTTTGTCGTAATTACGATGACGCCATTCATCGCACGTGCACCATAGAGTGCGGTGGCAGACGCGTCCTTCAAGATCTGGAAGGACTCAATATCGTTAGCATTGAGACCGGCGACAGCACTGGCAAGCAGGGTATTGGCATTACCGGTTGCCAAGTCATCTGCGGAGACATTGACCACATCCTCAAGGACAACACCATCAACCACCCAGAGCGGCTTGGAGTTACCATAGATGGAGGAGGCACCGCGGACACGGATCTTAGGTGCCGCACCAAAGGTACCTGAGACGTTCTGCACCTGTACACCGGCGACCTTACCTTGAAGCATTTTAGAGACGTCCGTATTACCATCGACCAGAGCGTCTTTAGCATCCACCTTGGCAGCGGAGCCGGTGAAGAGACGGCGGTCAATCTTGCTGTACCCGGTCTCTACGGTGACGCCCTCGAGGAGCTGTGCATCGGGCTCCAGCTTGATGGTAAGCTCGGCTTTTGCCTTGACCTCCTTGGTCTTGTATCCCACATAGGAGACGATCAGCGTCGCTCCTTGGTTAACTGTCAAGGTGAAGTGGCCATCCATGTCCGTGGCGGCCCCATTTTTCTCTACGCCCTTCTCACGTATCGTCGCTCCTATGATCGATTCGCCTGTCTCATCGAGGACCGTACCCTTGACGGTCAACTTCTGAGCAAAAGCACAACTGATCGATAGCAGAAGGAAGGCCAGTAGCAGTTCGATTTTCCTTTTCATACTTGCTATTGATGATTAAGTAAGTTAGCTGTCGGATGATACAACCCGCAGTCTAAGTTCCAATACACGTACAGGGAGATAAGAGGCCGACATTCGCAAAATAATGACTATCGGCCGTCGACTTGGTGCAAAATTTCGAGACGCCGGCGGTTACTTCACAAAGTAATTAGCCTCCGATTTCTCACCTGTATCTATGTAGTTCAATGTTAACCCTTTTTAGAGGCAAGTCCAAGTATTTGGAGGATAATCTTAACCAATCCGTCCATTTTAACATTTCGAGAGGGTAAAAAGTAACGGAATTGTCATCAGCAAGTAGCAATCTGCGATTTTTGCGCATGAGAGCCATTCCGCAAATACATATGGTGCCTGGTGGATTTTTCTTTTACCGATATTAGAGGAAACTAATATCGGTATTAGAAAATGCTTGTAGGGAGGGGGCTTTTCGGCGACCCGCAGGGGGTCGAGATGGTTGGGTGGGGCTCGGCACATCGGTCACCGCTTCGCGGATGACCGATGCCTATGGAGCGAGCACCCCTGCCGGGGTGCTGTCCGATCCCGCAG
>CAMXXM010000217.1 GCA_947253195.1 uncultured Porphyromonas sp. | reverse complement strand
AAGGTTTCGTCGGCAGCGTCAGATGTGTATAAGAGACAGAGCCGATATATACGAGGTGAACGAGGAGGAAATGCGGCATCAGCTTTTTGTCAATTCTCGTAAAATGTTTAATTTAGCACCTGTAACCGCTGATCCATAGGGTGAGTCAGGGCGGGTGACAAACTTTTTTCGCTAAAAGCGCCAACTTTTTGGCGTGGTTGGAGGAATTAAGGTAGATTTGTACGATCAATGAGTGATCGAAAGGCTCGGACAGCGGTCCGTGGCGTGTAGTCCGAGAGGGACAAATCGCTGTAGGGGAGGAGATCACATAATAATGGAGAGATGCTCGAGTGGCTGAAGAGGCACGCCTGGAAAGCGTGTAAACGTCAAAAGCGTTTCGAGGGTTCGAATCCCTCTCTCTCCGCTAAGGGGGGTATCCTTGCTGCAGAGCCAGGCAGAGGAGACTAACCGAAAGTACCTCGTTAGGGCTCAATGGAAGCGAAACCACCTAAAGATATTGTTTTACCAAAAATCACTAATCTTAAAAAGAACTTACAATGAAAAGATTTCTAGTAAGCATCGCCTTGGCCGGTCTTATGACGGTGGGGTTTGCCGGTGCATCTTTTGCACAGGACGAGGCTACAACAGAGCCTGAGGCTACCGAGCAGGCAGCTCCCGCTGTAACTGAGGCTGAGACTCCCGCTACGGAAGTACCTGTGGCTGCTGAGAGTGAGGGTTTCCACCAGGCACTTAAGACTAAGTTTATCGAGGGTGGTCCTGGCTTCATGGCCATCATCTCTCTCGTTATGATCCTCGGTCTGGCATTCTGCCTCGAGCGTATCATCTACCTGAATCTTGCCGACACCAATAGCAAGAAGCTCCTCGATGAGATCCGTGCTGCTCTCGATCGTGGTGACGTTAATGCCGCCCTCGCTATCGCTCGTGACACCCGTGGTCCCATCGCATCTATCGCTTACCAGTCCCTCCTCCGCATTGACCAGGGTCCTGAGGCCGTAGAGCGCGCCATCACTGCTTACGGTGGTGTACAGGCCAGCCTCCTCGAGAAGAATATGTCCTGGATCACCCTCTTCATCGCCCTCGCACCGTCACTCGGATTCTTCGGAACGGTGATCGGTCTTGTACAGGCCTTTGATACGATCGAGCAGGTCGGTGATATCAGCCCTACGGTTGTTGCCGGTGGTATGAAGGTCGCCCTGATCACCACCATCTACGGTCTTATCGTAGCGATGATCCTCCAGGTGCTTTACAACTATATCCTCTCTCGTTATGAGAGCATCCTGAGTGATATGGAGGACGCCTCCATCACCCTCGTGGATTATATGATTGATTTCACAAGCAAGCGCGGAGTACAGCATCGTATCTAAACCATCATGGCAGTAAAGAAAATTCGTAAAATATCGAGCACTGTCCTGATCGTTCTGGCTCTCATCGGCGTTGTGGCCTTTGGCATGACCGTCTTCGGCGGTTACATCGACCCCAATGCTGAGTACCCCGAGCCCACCTACACCAACGTACTCCTCTACACGGTGTATGGTATGACCGCTTTTGCCGTCCTGGCAATGGTTGTCTTCGGAATAATCGGATTTGCTCAGTCCTTTAAGACCAATCCTAAGGCAGCCCTCGGCGGTCTTGGTGCGCTTGTGGGACTGATAGTGCTTATGGTCATTACCTACTTCGTGGGTAGTGATGCTCCACTTCGCGTGGGTGTGGATGCTCAGCAATTCAACACCCCGTCCTGGCTGAAGCTGGCTGATATGTGCATGTTTACCATCTATGCACTCATTGTGATTAACGTCCTCGCACTGGTCGTGACCTCGTTCATGTCTGCAGGACCAAAGCAGCACGCATCAGCATCTGAGAAGAAGGCTTAAGTAACATCGTAAAAGAACAATACTATGGCAGGAAAATCAAAGAAGGTGCCCGGCATCAATGGGTCCTCGACTGCGGATATTTCTTTTATCATGCTACTTTTCTTCCTTCTGACCACCTCCATGGGCTCAGACAAGGGTATCGCTCGTCAGCTGCCCCCTGCACCCACCGAGGATCAGCAGGACGTCATGATCGACGTCAATAGGCGTAACATGCTGCGCGTACTGGTGAATAGTAATGGTCAGATCCTTGCCAATGGTGAGGTGATGACGATTGATCAGCTCAAGCAGAAGGTGAAGGACTTCGTGCTTAATCCCACGAACGATCCGACACTCCCCGAGCTGACTCCGGAGGAATTCCCCTACATCGGCCAGCAGATGGTGACGAAGAATCACGTCATCTCTTTGACCAACAACGTAGATACCAAGTACTCCGACTACATCGCAGTGCAAAACATCCTCACCAAGGCTTACAACGAGTTGCGTGATGAGTTGGCGCAGAAGCAATGGAACAAGCACTTTGAGGATCTTCCCAAGGAGTACCAGGAGGTACTCGTGGATCGCTTCCCGCAGAAGATCTCCGAGGCTGAACCACGTGAGTACGGCTCGCAGAAGAAATAATCTTGAGCAGAACTAAAGAAGTAGTATGAGTAGATTTACCAAAAAAGGTGAGAAAGAAGTTCCCGAGCTGAACACTATGTCGCTCCCGGACTTGATCTTCTCTCTGCTGTTCTTCTTCATGATCGTCACCACCGCACGTGAGGTGACTCTGAAGGTGCAGCTACGTCTCCCCAAGGCTACCGAACTTACCAAGCTCGAGAGAAAGTCTCTGGCCACCTTCCTCTACATGGGTGTTCCGCTGAAGCAGTACCAAGCCAAGTATGGTACGGAGGCTGCCATTCAGCTCAATGATAAGTTTGCATCGCCTAATGATATCTTTGACTTCATCGCTCAGGAGAAGAACTCTATGTCTGAGGCAGACGCCCAGTACATGACGACGATCCTGAAGATCGATGGTGACACAAAGATGGGTATCGTAACAGAAGTCAAGCAAAAGTTGCGTGAAGCTAACGCACTTAAGATATTCTACTCCAGTGTGCCTGATACCTGTCTCTTATACACATCTCCGAGCCCACGA
>CAMXXM010000216.1 GCA_947253195.1 uncultured Porphyromonas sp. | reverse complement strand
AATAGGATCAGCTTTAGCGGTGACTTCTACTGGCGCAAGGGCTTTGACCTGATCGGAAGTATCCTGACCAGTGGCGTGGGCGGACAGATGTACAAGCTGGCCAATTACGCCAATATGGACAGCCACGGATTTGAGTTCTCTCTCAATACCAAGAACGTCACCGCAGGCAAGTTCGCTTGGACGACCAATCTGACCTTCTCGTACAATAAGAATGAGATCACCAACCTTCAGACCCGTCCCCGTGTTAGTGACTTGGTGAACCCCTATGGCTCCCCTCGTGAGGGCTATCCGGTTCGGTCGATCTTCTCCATCCCCTTTGCCAAGCTGAATAGTCATGGTGCGCCTCTCTTCTATCTCGACCCCGAGCATAAGAAGGCTACGATGGAGGGTATCGACTTCCAGCAGAATACGGACTTGGACTTCCTGAAGTATGAGGGCCCGGTGGATCCCACCATCACCGGCGGTATGGAGCACTCCTTCACCTATGGCAACGTGGGGCTCTCCCTCTACTTTACCTACCAGGCCGGTAACGTGATCCGTCTGCCATATGACTTCTACAGCAGCTATAGCGATCAGTATGCTATGCCGCGAGAGATGCTCAATCGCTGGGTAAAGGCCGGAGACGAGGAGAAGACTGTGATCCCGGGTATCCTGGACAGCCGTCTCTCTGCTCAGGCTTCCTCTGATTACGCGAGAGCCTACTCTGCATACAACTATAGCGATGTGCGTCTCGCCAAGGGAGACTTCTTCCGCCTGAAGGATGTGACCCTTACCTACAGTCTAAGTCAGTCTCTCCTTGAGAAAATTGGCTTCCTGAACCAAGCACAGCTTAGGTTCGTTGCCTCCAATGTCTGGCTTATCTATGCTGACAAGAAGCTCAATGGCGTGGATCCGGAATTCTCCGCTGCGGGTGGTGTCGCACTGCCTACTCCTCACCAGTACACGCTGACTCTGAGACTGGGCTTCTAAGGAACTTATAGAGGATCGAATGAATATGATGAATAAACTAACGAATATACGATTGAAGGGTACGGCTGTTACGCTCTCCGCCCTCTTCGCCATGGGACTTGTAAGTTGCAATAAGTGGCTTGACAAGAATCCTGATGATCGTACCACGCTGGATAACGTCGAGACCATTAATGAGCTGCTTACGTCAGGATATCCGATGAGATCAAATATCCTGATGTACGAGGTTCGGTCTGACAATGCCGCAGACAAGGGTATCCGTGCCTGGACCAATCCTACCACCGATCGCGAGATCTATACCTTCCAGGAGTACATATCCTCTACGTATCAGGACACCCCTACGGGATACTGGAATAATATGTATGAGTGCATATCCGTAGCCAATCAGGCTCTGAAGGGGCTTGAGGAGCTGAAGGGGCTGACTGCCGACCAAGCGAGAAAAGCGGCTGAGAGTAAGGGCGAGGCACTTATGATCCGTGCCTACAGTATCTATATGCTGGCTCAGACCTTCTGTCGCCCGTATGACCCCAATACGGCTGGTCAGTATCTGGGCGTCCCCTGTCCCACTGAGCCGGAGGACGTGGTCCTCAAGGACTATAAGCGTGGGACGCTTAAGGAGACCTATGATCGGATACTGAAGGACTTTGAGGAGGGCTATGCCCTCATCGGCAACTCGTATGCGCAGCCTAAATATCACTGGACCAAGACCTCTGCCGCTGCTCTCGGGACTCGTATCTACCGTACAATGGGGCAGTGGGATAAGGTTGTGGAGCTTGGAAACTTTGTACTTGGCACAGAGCCGGGCATTATGCTCCGTGACATGACTAAGTACCGCAACCTCTCCTACAACGAGCAGAGAAAGCTTTACACCATGCCCACGGAGAATACCAATCTCATCCTCAACGTGGCTATGAGCTGGTGGGTTGGTAGTGTAGGTGACTCCCGCTATGGCCTTACACCCAGTATCCGCACGCAGGCGGGATACGGAGATCACTACAATTTCCTCCGCGTCGAGATCACTCCCAATGGCCCCTATTTCGGCGGTACTCTCTTCGCAAACTTCCCTAAGTGGTGGCAGTACTTTAAGGTCAACAATGTCCAGGCCGGAACCGGCCATGGATACATTGCAGTGCCATTGGTCACAGCTGAGGAGGTGCTCTTCAATGTGGGAGAGGCTTATGCAATGACCGGCAAATATCCGAAGGCCGTTGATGCCCTTCAGCTCTTTGTCACCAAGTTCTTCAAGGGTTATTCCGCCGCTGATGATCGCTATACAGTCACTAATGACAAGATTGTCAGCTTCTATCAGACCGACCAGAGGGTATTCAAGCCCTTCTATCCGCTGGATGAGGTGCAGACAGCTTATGTCAAGGCCTTTACCGATATGCGTCGTGTTGCTTTCTTCCAGGAGGGTCTGCGCTGGCTGGATATTCGCCACTACAACCTTCCCGTCGAGCACAATCTTCTCTCCCACCGCGATGCCAAGAGCAGCTCGGTGAGCCTTGAGGCAGGTGATCCCCGCTACGCCTTCCAGATCCCCTCTTCGACCAAGGGGTACAATCTGGAGCCCAACCCCGGCTATGAGAAGTCTGATAAGTCACTGATGTCCTCCGAGAATCAGTAATACCAATTAGTCATACGAACGTTATGAAATATAATATCAATACTACCTGTCGCTCCCTGCTTCTCTCAGCGATGACCATTTCCCTGGCTCTGGGGATGAATTCCTGCAAGAAGGAGGAGCCGTTGGATGTCGACTATAGCGGTCGCAAGGTGCTGACCGGCAACAGGAGCGAGACAGATAAGTGGCTGGATGAGAACATCCTCAAGCCCTACAACGTCTCTGCCATCTGGCGCTATACCGACACTGAGACTCACTATGGATACGACATCGTACCACCCATGGAGAAGAATGTCGTCCCATTTATGAAGATGCTGGATTACGTCTTCATGCAGTCTTATATAGAGGTCTACGAGGGCTCTAAGGCGTATAAGGATCCCGCAGACTTCATCCGCACCTACATCCCTAAGCAGATCCTTCTACTCGGAGAGTACGAGTATGAGGGCGAGGGTGTGCG
>CAMXXM010000215.1 GCA_947253195.1 uncultured Porphyromonas sp. | reverse complement strand
GGATTTGCACAGAATTTGCAACAAAGCGGAACAAAACGGGTCACAAAGGCTCGCTTCGCTTCGCCCCGCGTGCAAATTTTGCAGCAGTCGATACGTAGCAGACTTACTAACCCTATGCTGGCAGTAAGCGTCATACTGGACAAGAGGAGGCGGAAGAAGGACGGCACCTTCCCCGTCAAGATCCGCTACAGCTGGAAGGGGCACACCCTCTACTACAATACCGGGATCAGCGTGCGGGAGGAGAACTTCCGGGACGGGCTGATAGCCGGCATCCGCTCGGCGAGGATTTACAATGCCCTCCTCTCCGAGCGGGTGAAGGCGGTGGAGCTGCTTCTGATCGATCACGAGGTGCGGCAGATGGATCATAGGGCGGTGAAAGCACTCGTGGACGAGACGCTCTCGGAGACGACGGAGCCGCTCAGCGTGACCGACGACCCCGCGAGCCTTGTCGCCGTCTATGAGGCGTATCTGGAGCGTCCCGTGGCGGAGAAGACGAAGACCTGCATGCGGGTGATGATGAATAAGCTCTCCGGCTACACCGATACCAGCCGGCTCTTGGTGAAAGAGATCGACCTCGCTTTCCTGCAGGACTTCCAGGACTACCTCACCCGGGACGGGCTCTCCGTGAACGGCATCGGCAACTACATGCGCAACATCCGCACGCTCTACAACCTCGCCATCGACCGCGGCGTGGCGTCGCTGGAGGACTACCCTTTCCGCCGCTTCCGCATCAAGCGGGGACGCACCATGCACCGAGACCTGACGCTCCCCGAGCTGATCCGGATCCGCGACTACGACCCCGAGACCGAGTACACGGGGCGGAAGCCCCTCGCCTTCTGCCGGGACATGTTCATGCTCTCCTTCTACCTCTGCGGGCTCAACATCGCCGATCTCGTGAGCCTCACCGAGGAGGACGTGCGGGCGGGATACATCAGGGTTTATAGGAAAAAGACCGCCGAGCCGATCGTCACGCTCCTCCAGCCGGAGGCTCTCGCCATCATCGAGAGGTGGCGAAAGGAGGGCGACCCCTACCTCACGCCCCTCCACTCCACCTACATCTCGCCCGACCAGTGCGTCCGCAATATCAATGACGCTATGGCGGTGATACAAAAAGGTGTGACCAGCTACTACACTCGTCACACCTGGGCGACACTCGCCGGCACCCTCGGCATCTCCCCCGCCATCATCAACGCCGCTCAGGGGCGCGTCCCCGAGGGGATGGCGGGGATCTACACCCACCTCCCTCAGGAGGTCATCGATGACGCTAATAGGCGGGTGCTGGACTTAGTGAAAGGGGCGGCGAAGGCGACCGACTAACCACAGCACCAGCACGACAAGGGCGGCGAAGGCGACCCCTATGGCGACCCGCCCCACGTCGTACGTCAGCCGCTCAGCGGGGGACGGGGTAGGCTGTGGCTCCTCTGCAGTGGTACTTTCCGTTTTGGAAACAGCCACTCCGCCCTGAAGCAGCGACACGAGGTCGACCACCTTGACTCCCGAGAGGTACCTGTCCTCCGCACCCACCAGCACCACCTCCCGCTCCGTGATCGTGTCGCGGTGGAAGCGGTCCACGACAGAGAGTCGGTACCGCGTCTTCGTCGTGTCCGTGAGGAGCGACAGCCCCCGCCCGCTCACGCACTCCCAAAGCGTGTCCCTTGCCGTGTAGGTCTGTGAGGAGGTCTGCCGCAGCGGGCGAGCAGCACAGCCCACTAAGAGGAGGAGAAGGAGAAGAAGCCCCGCTACTTCACCGAGACGGTGATCTCCTCGCCCCGAAGTCTTGCGCTCTCTAATATATGCCATAGCTTATCAAAAGTGTAAAGTGAATTGGTCAGCCGTCCCACCAGCTTATTCTCCCCGACGAGGATACAGCCGGCGGTGTCCTCGGCACTATTGCCGGGGTGAATGAGTATGCCCTCAAAGCCCGGCACGCCCTCCAGCCGCGGCAGTCGCCCGCCATACTTCCTGTACTGCGGTCTGCTGCCGAAGCGGGGCGAGCGGACATCCATCCGCACCCGGTACTCTCCCTCGGGGATTGCCGTCTTGGCGTACACCTTCACCCCACGGGGGCGCACCGTGTCCTCCAGCGTGTCACAGAGGTATGCCCCCTCGACGTAGAGCCGCCCGATGGTGTAGGAGGGGCGAGGGGCGACCCGATCTATCCTCAGTCGCATGGCTTACTGCTGCTTCGCATCACGGAGAGCTCATCGAGGACGCTCTTGAGCTGTTCCCTCAGTCCCTCCACCTCGTTCCTGAGCTTCTGCTGCTCCAGTCTCAGCCGCTTCAGCTCCCGCTCCTGCGTGAGCGCCTGCTCCTGCAGGTCTGCCTTCTCCGCCATCGAGGTGGCGTACTTCTCCGCCAGTTTCTCAATGATCTCATTCTGCTTCATCAGAGCCGTCCCCTGGGTGTCCATAGAGGCGAGGAGCGCATTGGCATCCTCTGCCTTACGCTTCGACTTCCCGAAGAACCAGCCCACCACCGTGCCTACCGTGGTGATGACCAGCGTGATTAGTGTCGTGTCCATAGTCATTACATATTAGTTAGGTATAAATATCCTCCGCTCCCCTATCTGCCGTCCCGGGACGATCGCCCTCGGTGGCTCCATCTCGTACGCCACGTAGAGGGCGAGCATCGTCGCCATCACCCGGTCATCGTGACCGCCCGCCACCGCTCCCATGGAGCCGTCCGGCTTCGTCTCGTACGCCCTCACCTCGTCCAGCGTCCCCGCATCCCGCTCCACGTAGCCCCCCTCACGGAGTAGGGCGCGAAAGGTGTTGACAAGGATCGGCTTCGTGGAGCGGTTTGTCTGCCAGCCGTAGCGGCGGGGGAAGCCCTCCCGGATCTTGTCCGCCGGTGTGCGGGAGTAGAGGTTGTCGTAGTAGCGGGCGATGGTGTCGAAGATAAACTCTCCGTCGTCCCCCCGATAGCTGCTGTCGTACGTATTCGACTCGATGACGAGGAGGGCGCACTCGTACCACGTGGCTATCTGCGCCGCCACCCACGCCGTCACGTCCTTATCTAAGTGTCCGTAGAAGAGGGCGACCACCTCCGGCACCTCGCCCCGCCCCATCGGCTCCCTGTCCAGCAC
>CAMXXM010000214.1 GCA_947253195.1 uncultured Porphyromonas sp. | reverse complement strand
CATGCTCCACGTGCTGCTCCCCTCCGCCATCGGAGCGATCATCACCGGGATCCTCCTCTCCATCTCCCGCGTGATGGGCGAGACGGCACCGCTGATAGTCACCGCCCTCGGTGCCACGTATGTCAATCTCGACGTCACCGGCCCCACCTCAGCTGTCAGCCTCCTGATCTGGGAGCTTTACAACGACCCCAACCTGGTCGACCTGATCTGGTCCACCGCCCTCTTCCTCCTGATCCTCATCCTGGCTCTCAACCTGACCGCCAAGACGATTGCGGCAAAGCGGGGCGTCAAGAGATAATCGAAATAATCTTAGATTTGTATGTCCACTACCACCAATAGCTCCACGAAGGTCATGAGACAGCCCGGGAGTCAGATCCCCATAGCCGACAAGATCCTCTCGACCCACCGGCCGAGCCAGGAGGAGGACCTCACCCCGATCATCGAGGTGCGCGATCTCTCCGTCTCGTACACGCCGGAGAAGCGGGCGATCAAGAGCATCAATTGCTCCTTCTATGAGCATCTCGTCACCGCCGTCATGGGACCCAGCGGGTGCGGCAAGAGTACCCTCCTCAGGGCGATCAATCGCATGCACGACCTCTACCCCGAGATCCGTACCGAGGGGCAGATCCTCCTCCACGACCGCGACCTGATGCAGATGAGCCCCATGGAGGCGAGGCGAATGGTGGGGATGGTCTTCCAGCGGCCCAACCCCTTCCCCACCATGTCCATCGCGGAGAATGTCCTCGCCGGGTATAAGCTCAATGGCATCCGCCTCTCCAAGGATGAGCGTGAGGAGGTGGTCCGGACCTCCCTCGAGAGCGTCGGCCTCTGGGAGGAGGTGAAGGATGTGACAAACCAGAGAGGCTCCTTCCTCTCCGGTGGACAGCAGCAACGGCTCTGCATCGCACGCGCCCTCGCCCTACGGCCCGAGGTGTTGCTGATGGACGAGCCCACCTCCGCCCTTGACCCCATATCCACCAATACCATCGAGGAGCTGATCCTCGAGCTGAAGGAGCACTACAGCATCATCATCGTGACACACAATATGGGTCAGGCGGCTCGCATCTCCGACAAGTCCGCCTTCATGTACCTCGGTGAGCTGATCGAGTACGACGACACGCAGAAGATGTTCACCACCCCGAGCGATAAGCGCACAGAGGACTACCTTACCGGAGTATTTAGCTAAGCACCACACACCATGAGTACCAGTATCATCAAGGACCGAAAGCTCGAGATCGTCCACAGCCAGTACGAGCTTATCTCTAAGGTCACCCTCCTCCAGCTGGCTATCCTGCGGAAGCTCTTTGCCGGTCCCTTTGACGAGGAGCTCTTCGAGGAGGCGGACACCAATGAGCACGTCATCGACCGACTCGAGATCCGCATCCGTGAGGAGGTGGCGTACACCATCTATATGTTTGCCCCCAAGGCGGAGGACCTCCGGCGCATCATCGCCTACCCCGACCTCACCACCAATCTGGAGCGCGTCGGTGATATGGTGATGAATGGCGTCTATATCGCCCGCGACCTCGACTTCACCTCCGACTTTATGCACGAGTACTCTCGGCGGCTGCTGCAGATGCTCGACGACACGACCGAGATGATCCGGTCGGCGATCATCTCCTTCTCCACCATGGACACCGAGGTGGCGCATCAGGTGATCGATGCGGACGACAATATCGACCGCCAGCAGCGCGAGATCATCCGGCTGATCACCACCGAGGGCGCTGACAGGGTACACAGCGAGGCGGAGATCCGGGCTCTCCTGCAGATCCACACCGTGGCGCATAACCTCGAGCGAATCGGTGACTCCGCCACCAACCTCGCCGAGTCGACCATCTACCTGGTCGAGGGGACGGACGTACGGCACGAGCTTGAGGAGTGAAATGAAGAGAGACGACACGCCCCGCTCCCTCTCGGAGACCGACAGCCCGGCACGGATCCTCATCGTCGATGACGAGGACGACATCTGCGAAATCGTCGCCTTTCACCTCGAGCGGATAGGCCTCCTGACCACCTCCGCCTCGTGTGCTGAGGAAGCGCTGCGGCTGATGCAGGCAGAGGACGACCCACACTACTTTAGCCTCATCGTCCTCGATGTGATGATGGAGGGGATGTCAGGCTTTGAGATGGCGGAGGAGCTCCGCAGCGAGGGGTGCGAGATCCCCATCATCTTCCTCACCGCCAAGAGCGCTGAGGATGATCTGCTCCACGGGTTCACCGTCGGCGGAGACGACTACCTCACCAAGCCCTTCTCCGTCAAGGAGCTGGTCGCCCGTGTCAAGAGCGTCCTCCACCGCACCGCCGCTGCAGACCGTGAGCCGGTAGAGAACGACAGGATCGAGGTGGGACCGCTCGTCATCGATGAGATCGCCATGACCGTCTCCGACGGCAGTCACCTCTTTGACGTCACCAAGACGGAGTACGACCTCCTCAGGATGCTCGCCACCGCTCCCGGGCGGACCTTCACCCGACAGGAGATCCTCGACCGCGTCTGGAGCCGAGAGAGCTTAGTCCTCGACCGCACGGTGGACGTGCACATCGCCCGCCTCCGGAAGAAGCTCGGCAAGTACGGCACCATGCTCTACAATAGGGTCGGCTTTGGCTACGGTCTCCGACCGATGACCCTGGATGAGATTGACGCTGAGCTCGAGGGCGCCGACGAGGATGGCGAGGAGGCCGAGCAGCACTCCAAGCGATAGAGAAACACTATGAGCGGCTCCACATCCCACCCTCCAAAGAAGAGCTACGGTCTCCACTTTGCCCTCACCCTCCTTTGCCTTGCCATCACCCTCCTCTGCTGGAGCAAGTATAGGGATGCCTCCATTGAAGAGGAGCAGCACCTCAGGGAGAGCAGCACCACTCTCGCCACATACGCTGACGTCATGGCGCAGTGCCACCATACCCTTCCCCTCGAGGACCTCTTCGCCCTACTCCCCGATGGCATAGAGGCTGAGCTGGTCGACCCCTCCCTCCGCATCACTGCCGCCACCGACACCACACGGGTGGGTAGGCAGCTCTCCCTCACGGAGGACCCCGAGCTGCGGCTCGCCTACTACAACCACAGCGGCGACCACCTCAGCCGCACTGAGGAG
>CAMXXM010000213.1 GCA_947253195.1 uncultured Porphyromonas sp. | reverse complement strand
GTAATATTCAATCAACTGTGTACTTTTTTCAGGAATCGCATACCGATATTAGTGAAGTCTAATATCGGTATTAGGCGTCACTAATATCGGTATTAGACTTCACTAATATCGGTATTAGAGATTTCCATTCGGAGTGGGCTGCTTGGGTAGGGGTGACGCACTCGGTGGGAAGGCTTGATGGTGCGACACCCCCTGCGGGTGCTTCGTTTCCTATTCTTCAGAATGAGTTGCGTGGCTTCTGTACAACTCAAATGCGTCACCCCTGTGCCGGAACCGATTGGCAGAAAACAAAGTGGTAAAAAATGGGTACTTTTGCCCGGTCAGAGAGAAAAAATCATTACAATCAATACGTTCATCATATCCTATGAAACTACTGGAGTCTATTGCCGAGAAGGCAAAGAAAAATGTCATGTCGATCGTCTTCCCCGAGGGCGAGGAGGAGCGGACGCTTAAGGGCGTCGATATGCTCCTTCGGGACAAGATCCTCAGGCCTATCCTGATTGGCGACCCGGAGGTGATCCGGAGGAAGTCCGAGGAACTCGGGCTGAAGCACATCCATGAGGCTCAGATCATTTGCCCCAAGAGCAACCCCAAGAAGCAGGAGTACGCCGACCTCCTCTATGATCTCCGCAAGCATAAGGGCATGACGCCTGAGCAGGCACTCGCCAAGGCTGAGGACCCGCTCTTCCTCGGCTGCCTGATGATCAAGAGTGGCGATGCTGACGGCGAGGTGTCCGGTGCGATCCACTCCACAGGCGACACCATCCGCCCCGCCCTGCAGATCCTCCGCACCGCTCCCGGTGTCAAGGCTGTGAGCGGCAGCTTCATCATCCAGATGAATGAGCAGATCACGCCCAAGTACGGCTCCGATGGTCTCTTCGTCTTTGCTGACTGCGGCGTCATGATCTCGCCGAATAAGGAGCAGCTCGCTCAGATCGCCATCTCCTCCGCCGAGACCGCACAGTCTGTCCTCGGCATGGATCCCAAGATCGCCTTCACCTCCTTCTCCACCAAGGGCAGTGCCAAGGACGAGAAGGTCGACCTCATGGTCGAGGCTATGGAGTACACCCGCGAGATCGCTCCCGAGCTGAAGATCGACGGCGAGCTCCAGATCGATGCCGCCCTCGATCCCACCGTCGCTGAGCTCAAGGCTCCCGGCAGCGAGGTGGCCGGTCACGCCAATGTCCTCGTCTTCCCCGACCTCCAGGTGGGCAACATCGCCTACAAGATCGCACAGCGCATCGGTGGCGCTACCGCCATCGGTCCGATCCTGCAGGGTCTTGACGGTGCCGTCAATGACCTCTCCCGCGGATGCTCCCCCATGGACATCTACTACCTCGCCGCTGTCACCGCCCTCCAGGCTGCTCATCGTAAGTCTCAGAAGTAATATCAGGATATGAAGGTTTTAGTCCTCAATTGCGGCAGCTCGTCTGCCAAGTTTCAGCTCATCGACACCGAGTCGGAGCAGGTGATGGTCAAGGGGAATGCGGAGCGTATCGGTGACAAGGAGTCCTTCCTCAAGGTCAAGACCCCGGACGGCAAGTCCAATACCATCGAGCAGTACTTCCGCGATCACACCCAGGCTGTTGAGCTGATCCTCAAGCAGCTCACCGACCCGCAGTACCACTGCATCTCTAGCCTTGATGAGATCGGTGCTGTCGGTCACCGTGTCCTGCACGGTGGCTCCGTCTTCACCAAGAGTTGTCTCGTCACCCCTGAGGTGATTGAGGGGATCAAGAGGTGCATCCCCCTCGGGCCACTGCACAACCCTGCCAACCTCAAGGGAATCGACGCTGTCTCACAGGTCCTGCCCAAGGCTCCCCAGGTGGTGGTCTTTGACACCTCCTTCCACCAGACGATGCCGGCGAAGTCTTACATGTACGCCATCCCTCGCCGCTTCTACGATGAGTACCAGATCCGTCGGTACGGCTTCCACGGCACCAGCCACCGCTATGTCAGCCACCGCACCTGCGAGATCCTCGGGCTTGACCCCGACCACAACCGCCTTATCTCCTGCCACATCGGCAACGGAGGCTCCATCTGCGCCGTCAAGGATGGCAAGTGCATCGACACCACGATGGGGCTCACCCCGCTGGAGGGACTGATGATGGGTACCCGCTCTGGCGACATCGACCCGGCTGCAGTACTCTACATCATGAAGAAGGAGGGACTCACCCCCGACCAGATGGACCACCTGCTCAATAAGGAGTCCGGCGTCCTCGGTGTCACCGGCAAGTCGAGCGACATGCGCGACATCGAGGCCGGTGTGGCCGCAGGCGACAAGGACTGCATCCTCGCCCTCGCGATGTACGATCAGCGCATCAAGAAGTACGTCGGAGCCTACCTCGCTGAGCTCGGAGGTGCCGATGCGATCATCTTCACCGGCGGTGTGGGAGAGAATCAGGCCATCACCCGTGAGAACGTCTGCTCCGGCATGGAGTTCTGCGGCATCAAGCTCGACAAGGAGCTCAATGCCAAGGTCCACGGCACCGAGACCATCATCTCAGCCCCCGATAGTAAGGTCAAGGTGATCGTCGTGCCGACCAACGAGGAGCTGGTCATCGCGCGCGACACCGTCGCCATCGTCTCCGGCAAGATGAAGTAAGGTGCACCAATAGTGACTCGAAAAGGGTCCCCACAGTCGTACCGGCTGTGGGGACCCTTTTGTGCGCCGTGTAAGTCACGTCCACTATGGCGTATATGACGAATTGACAAGAATGATGCATTGCCGTGCACGCGTCCCATACATGCCATGTGGTGTGGGAGGACAGAAAACAAGAGAAGGAGGAAAAACTGCCCTGTTTTTCCTCCTTCTCGATTGCTTACTTGGTGGTGTCTCCTACCTGCCCATATGGGTGGAGGGGTTGAGTACCTCGCGGTGGCTGTAGGGCTGCTCCTCAGGGCGGTGGAGGGCGCTGTCGGCAGGCTTCTCCTCTGCCGGCAGGGTCTCCTCGTCGTCGTCCATATAGCAGATGACATCGCCCTTGCGGATCATGGCGCCCTGGTCAGCGACCACCTCGCGGATACGCCCTCCGACAAGGGTAGTCACCGGCTCGCGGTAGCCACCTGAGGGGCAGATCTCGCAGAGGCAGGT
>CAMXXM010000212.1 GCA_947253195.1 uncultured Porphyromonas sp. | reverse complement strand
GTTATGGACAAAGAGGACGAGCCCAAGGACGATAAGGGGAAGGAGGATAAGGACGACAAGGAGAAGAAGTACTCCGACGTCATCAAGAATCCCTCCAAGACCGTGCGAGGATTTATCGACCTGCATCTCCAGAAGGGGAAGGTCTATATGGAGATCCCGGTCGCCCTCCTCGATCGACCGATGCTCCTGTCTCTTATACACATCTCCGAGCCCACGAGACCGTTATTCTCCACCAGCTCAATACCGCCATCACCGCTGACCCCGAGTCCTCGATCTACAAGAGGGTGCAGGACAATCACCTGATGCCGGTGCTGAGTGCCTTCAAGATCGCCACCTGGCGCCCCGACTCCACCGCCGTGGTCATCGACGCCACGTCGCTCTTCCTCACCGACAAGGCCCCGATCACACCCTTCCTCCCCAAGTCCCCCTTTGACTCCTTCTTCGGAGCCAATAAGCTGAGCGGGAGCTTCAAGAAGGACCTCTCCTCCATCACCGACATCAGCGCCTTCCCACGCAATCTCAACGTGACCGTCCGCGCCGTCTACACCGTGGACAAGGAGCCCTTCACCGCTGTGATCAACGCCTCCCTCGGTCTGCTGCCCGACGACAAGGACATGATGCGCCCCCGCCTGCACGACTACCGCATAGGCTACTTCACCAACGGGACCACCAAGATCACCACCGACGCCCTGTCGATGGAGAAGGTGAAGTACATCAATCGCTGGCGCATAGAGCCAAAGCCCGAGGACATCGAGCGGCACAAGCGAGGCGAACTCGTCGTCCCCGCCAAGCCGATCGTCTACTACGTCGATGATGCATTCCCCGAAGAGTGGTACCCCTACCTCAAGCAGGGCATCGAGGACTGGCAGAGGGCATTTGAGGCCATCGGCTTCAAGGACGCCATCGTCGCCAAGCGCTATCCGAAGGATGACCCGAGCTTCAGCCCCAATGACATCCGCTACACCTGCCTCATCTACTCCTCCTCTCAGCAGGCCAATGCGATGGGCCCCTCCTGGACCGACCCCCGCACCGGTGAGATCCTGCAGGCCTCGGTATACTTCTACCACAACGTACTCGAGCTGATCCACGACTGGCGCTTCTGCCAGACGGCGGCTGCCGACCCCTCCGCCCGCGGACTTCACTACGACATCTCCGTACTCGGTCCGATGCTCCGCTACATCGTGGCGCACGAGGTGGGGCACACCCTTGGTCTGATGCACAATATGGGCGCCTCCTCTTCCTACAGGGTGGAGGACCTCCGCTCCCCCGACTTCACCACCAAGTACGGCACCACCCCATCCATCATGGACTACGCGCGCTACAATTACGTCGCACAGCCCGGTGATGGCGTGACCAACTTCCTTCCACCCCTCATCGGCATGTACGACATGTACGCCATCGCCTGGGGCTACAAGCCGATCTACGAAGCATCCACCCCGGAGGAGGAGCTTCCGATCCTCAATCGCTGGATCACGGAGAAGCAGGGCGACCGCCGCTTCGCCTACGGACCGCAGCAGATCCTCTCCAATGCCGACTACACCGCTCAGACCGAGGACCTCGGTGATGATCCGGTGCTGGCAAGCTACTACGGCATCGAGAATCTAAAGCGCACCGTGGATCACCTCTTCGACTGGACTCCTCAGGAGGAAGGCAAGACCTACAAGGCTCAGGAGCGCCTGCTCAGCTCGCTGGCAGGGCAATTCCGCCTCTACATCGGCCACGCCACCTCCGTCATCGGAGGCTTTAGGAGAAATCTCCCCGTACATGGCGACGGACAGACCAAGTACTCCGTACCCTCCCGGAAGGAGCAGCAGCGCGCACTTCGCTTTGTCCTCGACCAGTCGATCGACTTCCCCCGCTGGATGTCCACGAAGGAGGTGACGGCGAAGCTTGGCAAGCAGCCCAATAACTTCTCCGACCAGATCTTCTCCACCATGAGCATGCTGACCGGGACCTCCGTCCTGAGCCGTCTCTCCAATACGGCTCTCTACTCCGAGGAGCGAAACCCTTACACCCCCGAGACCTACCTCGCCGACCTGCACGACTATGTGTGGCAAAATGGCGGAGCACTCACCCCCGTGGAGCGCAATATGCAGTATGCCTACGTCTCTCAGCTGCTCAGCGGGCTCGGACTCGATGGGAAGAAGAGCAACGACAAGCAGAAGCTCAAGACTCAGGCGATCAACGTCCGTGGACCACTCTACAAGAGCCTCCTCGGTGCCCGCTCAGTCATCTCCTCACGGATGGGAAACCACCCCGAGGCCGGTCACTACGCCGATCTCTACTACATGATCGATCGCGCCCTCAGCGGTAGGAACTGATCCCTCACACCACACCCGTCAAGCGGGGCATGTCGACCACCCGGTCGGCATGCCCCGCTTTTTTAGCTCGCTCTTTTTGGTCGTCGGACCAACCCGTTTTGCGCTTGAAAAGAGGATCCCTCGAGCGGTGTAGAAGTTGCTTTGGTGTGTCTTCATTGGAAAACTTTTCCTACAGGGTCGGCTTCTCTTTTACCGTCATACTCATTACTGTCACAGCAATGGACGAAAAAGGACTCTCGACCGCCCTTCTCCTTCAACCGATGCAGATGAAAGCCTCGCGACCGGCTATGGGGAAAGTTCGGATCTCGCGGGGATTCATATATCCGGATCGGACCTCCTCTTTCTCCTCTTTCTCCTCTTTCTCCTCTTTCTCCTCTTTCAGCTCAGAGGGGATAATGGTTTATGTCGTCCTTCTCGTCCAGGTAGGGTCGGTGGTTCCGCACTCCTTTTTACCTCCTTCAGCTCAAAGTCGCGAGGGATCTCCTCCGGGACAAATACCGACGTCAGCTCCATTGCCTCTGCTGTTTCCATAAACTCTGACTACTTCCTCATCTATTGTCTATTGTCACCTCAACAAAGGTAATCTTCTTTTTCACCCCCTTCCCGGCACATCAAAATGCGCATTAGCCGATCCTCTGTCTCGGAGGGGGTGCGCAGCAGGGGTAACGCATTTGAGCCTTACAGATGTCATTCAAATGCGTCATCTATGTCAATAAACTTAATCCATAGAAAAAGTATGTTTGCCAAAGATAATGCTTGTCGAACATAATATGGCCGGCTCGC
>CAMXXM010000211.1 GCA_947253195.1 uncultured Porphyromonas sp. | reverse complement strand
ACTTGAACCAAGGACCCTCTGATTAACAGTCAGATGCTCTAACCAACTGAGCTATTCAAGCATTTCCTCCCGTCCCCTTTTGCTCTGCAAAGGTAGGATGATTTTCTGAGATCTCCAAGCCTACCCAGGCACTATATCACAAGAGCCCGGGGAAGAGTCCCACCACCAGCTGGCTCAGGATCACCCTCGCAAACATCGCCATCGGGTAGACGGTGGCATAGCTGATCGTCGGATCATCATCGTCACCGCCATCACTGACAAGACTGAGCGCCATAGGATTGGCCATCGCACCGGTGAGCATCCCTGAGGCGACGTTGTAGGACATATTGGTCCACTTAAGCACCACCAGCCCTACGAGCAGCGTCGGTACGATAGTGATCACTGTACCCCAGGCAAACCACTCCAGACCGGGACCATTCACCAGCATCTCCCAGAAGTGCTGCCCACTACTGAGTCCCAGACCGCCAAGGAAGAGTGCCAGACCTAAGTTGCGCAGCATCAGATTGGCACTTGTGGTGATGTAGATATTCATCTTGAAGTGCGGACCATAAGCCCCCATCAGGATACCGACGATGATCGGACCGCCCGCCAGCCCCAGCCGCAGAGGTGCGGCAAGACCGGGCAGATACACCGGGATCATACCCAGCAGGCAGCCCAGCGCTATGCCGAGGAAGATCGATACCACATAGGGCGTATCCAGCGGCTTCAGTTCGTTACCCACGACGTTGGCCAGCTCCTTGATGTCCTTCTCCCGCCCCACGGCACTCAGGCGGTCACCCATATGGAGCCGGAGATTGGGTCGAGCGACCAGCTCCATGCCGTTGCGCGTCACTCGGGTGATATTGACGTCAAAGCGACTACGGATCCTCAGCTGACTCAGCTTCACGCCGTTGCAGGACTCCTTCGTCACCAAGAGGCGCTGCATCACCAGCGGATCACGGTCGTTGTCCCACATGAGCTCGTCCTCCCGATCCTCCACGGTGCCAAAGAGGTAAGTCAGTCGCTCCACATCACCCCGCTCACTGGCCACCCGGAGGTGGTCTCCGGTATGGAGGAGCGTGTCCCTGGTCGGTGTGATATACTCCCCGTCACGGAAGAGCCGTGACACGATGAAGTGTCCGCCAAGAATATCCTGCAGGCGGCTCATCTTCTGACCATCGAGGGCGGGATTGGAGACCACATACTCTCGTGCGGTATGCTGCGACTCCCTGTCCACCAGCGTGCTGTGCTGATCGGTCTTGTGTGGGAAAAGGCGCTTGAGGAGTGCGAGGACGAGGATCACCCCCACCACGCCCATCGGATAAGTGATGGCGGTAGCGATCGCCATGTCATTGGTCGACCGAAGGATCTCCGACGGATCAGAGAGCGCCGTCGTCGCCGCCTGCTGTGCGGCCGCCATGGCAGGCGTATTGGTGACTGCACCGGAGAGCGTGCCTATGAGCCCGGATAGGTCCAGCCCCGTAGTCTCGAGGAGGATAAAGAGCAACGCAAAGCCACCGGCGATCAGCACTAAGCCCCAGAGGTTGAGCCACACCCCATGCCGGCGGAAGGAGGAGACGAAGCCCGGCCCCACCTGCACTCCGAGGGCATATATAAAGAGGATGAGACCAAAGTCCTGGATCACCCGAAGCATATCCCCATTGACCCGCGCCCCGAAGTGCGCAAAGAGGATCCCGACGAAGAAGACCCAAGTCACCCCCAGTGTAAAGCCCTTGATCTTGGCCTTGCCTAAGTAGACACCCATAGCACAGACCACACAGAGTAGTAGGATGGTCTGTATCGGTGTACCGGAGAACCATATAGCCTCCCATGCTGCTTCCATTACGTTATCTCAATCTTCAATTTTTGCGTGCGCAAAGTTAAGCATAATAAGCATATTATGAAAAACGCAATCGCGCCTACTGCCGGACAGAACCCCCGGTTCGGCCCCATGATCGGGGCAGGGGTGACGCATATGAGTGGCACATAAGCCACTCAACTCACTGTGAAGAGTGGGAAATGAAGCACCCGCAATGATCTCGCACCATCAAGCCTACCAGGGGAGTGCAACACCCCTACCCAAGCAGCCCTCCTCAGGGAAATCTCTAATACCGATATTAGTGAAGTCTAATACCGATATTAGTGAAGTCTAATACCGATATTAGTGAAGTCTAATACCGATATTAGTGATGCCTAATACCGATAAAAGAATTCTCTAATATCGGTATTATAGAGTGCCTATCCATCGGGCACTGGACACCCCTCCCCTATGGGCTCCACGGCAAAGGCAATTAGAGCCTATGGAAACCACAGAAATAAGGGAGCTAATATCGGCATTTGTCCATGAGGAGATTCTTTGCAATGGCGCTGCCGAAGTGAGCCCTGGCCTCATCCATTCTATAAGCTATTGTATTGGTTCGTTTCTCCTCGGATCTGCTTTTTTCTACCACCCCCTCCTCTATTTCCTCCTCCCGGCAGATCAGTCTGCGAGTCGGTCATATTATGTTCGGCAAACACTATCTGTGGCAAACACAGCTTTTCTTGGGATTAAATTTACTGGCAGAGATGGCGCATTTGAATGGCCTCTGTAAGGCTCAAATGCGTCACCCCTATCCTATATGATCGGGGTAATAAGTCAGGGGGCAAGGTCTTTTTAAGTATCTTTGTAGAAAACCAACAGAGAATAATCACCACCGCACGACAATTGACTTTCGATGGTACAAGTTCTTATCATCCTATTACTTACGGCAGTACTGCTGATGTGGGGGCGGATCCGGTCGGACGTGATCGCGCTCTGCTCTATGCTGGCACTCGTGCTGACCGGGATCATCACCCCTGAGGAGGGCTTGGCCGGCTTCTCCAACTCAGTCGTCATCATGATCGCCGGGCTCTTCATCGTCGGCGGCGCCATCACGCAGACAGGTCTCGCCCGACTGATAGGGAATAAGGTGCTCTCCCTTGCCGGGGAGAGCGAGGTGAGACTCTTTTACCTCGTCATCATGGTGACGATCCTGCTGGGACTCTTTGTCAGCAATACCGGCACCGTGGCGATACTGATGCCCATCGTGGTGACGATAGCCTCGCAATCGGGCGTGGATGCACGTCGATTGCTGATGCCGATGGCCTTTGCCTGC
>CAMXXM010000210.1 GCA_947253195.1 uncultured Porphyromonas sp. | reverse complement strand
GATAAAGTTCATAAGTCGTTATGTTCGTTGAATTTCTGCAAAGGTAGGCTTTTCGCACCAAAAAGAAAGGGCTCTCAGTCCAGCGGTGAAATCAAGCGGTAAGAGACTTCAGCATGGCCAAAGGGCTTGATCATCCGGAAGGGCAACGGGTTATCAATGCAGGGCTCTCCATAGGCAGCGAGGAGATAGTCTGTCGCCCGCTTACCGGGTGTGATCGGTGTAGACTCGTCTGACGCTCGCAGCAGACTAAATCCCCAACTCTTGTAGAAGCCGACAAGCGAGGAGGTCGCCGGCACGAGGCAGGCACCTCGGTAGCCCCGTTCGATCAGCCTTGGCTCAAGTGTCTCTCGGTAGAGCCGGGTCATTAGCCCCTCACCCCGATGATCCTCCCGAGTGGTGAGGCTGTAGAGGTATGCCCAGCGCCCAGCGGTGGGATCGACATAGTCCACCACCAGCGCCACAGCGACGAGAGAGGCATCCTCCTCGCATAGGAGGAAGGTGTGATCCGGGTCATAGAGGTGGTCCATAGCCAGCTCATAGTAGGGCATCCCCTCCTCCCCAAAGGCATCGGAGAGAAGGGCGAGGATGGAGGCTCGGAGCACATCATCGGAGGCGTCGTAGGGACGCAGACGGATCATAGGTTGAGGACCACGGTGTACTCATCGAGGAGGATCTCAGGCTTGTAGGAGAGCTTAGCCTTCCGCAAACCCTCGAGCCCCATATCCTCCTCACGATTGATGTAGGTGTACTGCTCCGGGATCCGGCGGGCAAACTCCCGATTGATCATCGTGAAGGCACCATCGTAGGCGACGTCGGCCTTCTCAATATTGACGTCGAAGCAGCGGCTGCTCTGAGGCATGCCGAGGGTAAAGGCGATCACCTTCCCCTCGACTCTCAGGAGCCCACCCATAAGACCGATCTCGCTCATATGCTCAAGAGCAAAGCGGATCATCCTCCGCTCGTCGGACATCCCCTCCATGGTGTCTGTCTCGCGGTACCACTCGTTCTCCACCTCCATACACTCCTTCGGCGACTCCTCGGTAATCTCCTCGTAGCTCCAGTCAGGGTAGGTCCGCTCAAAGCGGTTACAGTGGTTGCGCTTGGACTGTAGCTTCTTGCCCGAGAGGGTCGCCAGACTCTCCCGAAGGTAGATGTATTCGGAGAAGTCTCGATTGTCAAGGGTGACCATCTGATCCGGGTGGATCGCCTCCAGCGCCTGTACCGCCTCAGGTGTCGCCCCCATGATCGTCAGGTTTTTCTCCTCCAGCCGTGCCTGATCCTGCTCCATATCGAGCAGCACCTCGCGCAGGCGGGAGTCATCGGCACCGACAGGCATAAGGTAAGCGTGCCGCTTATTCTCCTCATTCCAGAAGCGGATCAAGAGAAATCCCTTATGTACCGCGATCTCGGTCCGGTAGATATGAGTCCAGCCGATGAGATTGGAGAAGGTATAGTCACAGGAGAGGTAGGGATTGATCTCGTAGAAAGACTCTAAGATCGGCCGATCCTCAAGGGTGACAGGGCGGAAGGGGATGGTATCAAGCGATGACATAAATGAGCTATTCTTATTTTTCAATCTCAACAAAGATACACAAAAGGGTCCGGCAAACCCCACTCCGGCAAGACTAATCCTAAAAGGGCTCATCGCACCCGCATCCACCGGCACGCCACCTTCGTTCTCCTGTACCATTAATAATAGGTAGGCATTGGTGTGATTTTCACGAGGACACCATCCGCCAACTTCCAAGGAAAACCGATCTAAAGAGTGGAACCTTGTGGATATTTGATGTACATTTGAGGAAGTGTTGCCCAGCGCAACGAAAATGTGCAGCCTTATTTGCAGACTCAGTACACTTACAGATGAATATCAGAAGAACTCTACCCGCCCTACTTATGACCCTTATGTCTCTTAGTGCGACGGCGCAGTCTTTCCTCGAGAGCATAGCTGCCCCACGCGAGGCACTCCGCCTGACCGATGGCTGGCGCTTCACGAGAGAGGATAATCCCGATTTCGTCTGCCCCGACTACGATGATCGGAGCTGGCAGAGCGTCACGGTGCCACACGACTGGGCTATCTACGGGCCTTTTTCGCCAGAGAACGACCGCCAAAACGTCGCCATCACGCAGGACGGGCAGACGGAGGCTCTCGAGCACGCCGGTCGCACGGGAGGACTGCCCTTTGTCGGCGTGGGCTGGTACCGCTATGACTTTGACCTCTATCAGGATCCCGCCACGCTCGGAGACATCACCCTCTACATCGATGGAACAATGAGCCACTCCGAGGTGTATGTCAATGGTCACCGCGCCGGAGGCTGGCCCTATGGGTACAACTCATACCACCTCGACATCACACCCTACCTGGATGCCTCCAAGACAAGGCAGGTGATCGCCATCCGGCTCGACAACCCGACCGACTTCTCTCGCTGGTACCCGGGGGCGGGGCTCTACCGCAATGTCTACCTGATGGTGTCGCCCTCCAAGACCCGGATCGATGACTGGGGAACCTTCGTCACCACTCCCTTTGTCTCCGATGAGTACGCCCAGGTCAAGGTCCGCACCGAGCTGAAGGGCGTCCCCTCCGATAGCGACGCGCTGACGCTTCGCACCACCATTCTCTACAAGGGCGAGGCGATCGACAGCCGTGAGATCAGCGGAGCCGAGATCTTTGACAACGCCCTTGAGCAAAACCTCCGCATCCCGCAGCCCCATCTCTGGGACATCAAGCAGCCCAACCTCTACACTGCCAAGAGCGAACTACTCTACAACGGTCGGGTGATCGATGCCTACCGCACCACCTTCGGAGTGCGGACGATAGAGATCCGTCCCGACGAGGGCTTTTTCCTCAATGGCAAGCCGGTGACATTCAAGGGCGTCTGCCTCCACCACGACCTCGGGCCACTCGGGGCGGCGGTGAATAAGGTCGCCATCCGCAGACAGATCAAGCAGATGCAGGATATGGGCGTCAATGCGATCCGCACCTCACACAATATGCCCGCCCCGGAGCTGATCCAGCTGGCAGACGAGATGGGGATGCTGATCATGGCGGAGAGCTTTGATGAGTGGCGGATCCCAAAGGTGAAGAATGGGTACAGCACCCTCTTTGACGACTGGGCGGAGCGCGACCTCGTCAACCTCATCCGTCTCTACAGAAACGCCC
>CAMXXM010000209.1 GCA_947253195.1 uncultured Porphyromonas sp. | reverse complement strand
CCATGAGGTAGGCTCCGTCGCCGATCGTCTCGCCGGTCTCTGCGATGAGGTACTCGGCTGAGAGGGTGATGGGGCGGTAGTCGAGGCTGAAGCCGGCGCTGAAGCTGCTGCGCTGGTAGGCGTCTCCCGCCTGGATCCCTCCTCTCGCACCCATGGCATTCATCTCGCCACCGAGGTAGGAGGTGTGGAGGGTGATCCCGTGGTAGGGGCGTATGTAGAGCGCACCGCCATACATCTTTGTGGTGCCTAGGTCGAGGGTATTCATCCCCTGACCATTCATCACGGCGAGCTTATAGGTGAGGATATTGCCCCAGAGGTCGCCCGACAGCTCGAGCCCGATGTCTCGCCCGGAGGTGCCGCGGTAGAGCGGGTCACCGCTCACGCCGGCAAAGTAGCTGGTGGGGGTGGTCCAGCCGGAGGTGAGAGGGAGTAGGGAGGGGGGGATCTGATTCTCCATGCCGAATGGGGTCTTCATCTCCCCGATGCGGACCCTGAGCTGGGGCATGAGGGTGTACTGCAGCCAGAGCTCCTTGAGCTTCGCCGGGCTGTGGAGCTGGACAAGGATGCCCATGCTCCAGCGGTTGGTGATGCGACCCTTGGCGACAAGGTTGATCTTATTGATGGCAAAGGTATTTGTCCCGAGGACATTGGGGCCGAAGGCGGCATCGTAATAGGTCTGCCCCCATCCGGTGACGGTGATGCGGTCACGGAGCTCACCGGAGCCCTGAGCGGTGGCAGTGAGAGCGAGAGCGCTGATGGCGAGTAGGGTAAGGAGTATTTTCCTCATGATTATTGATGAAAAAGGTTTAGATCGTCTTGACTAAGTCGTCCATGCTCTTCCGCTTGCGGGTCGGCCGAGTGGTGTCGGGTAGGGGATAGCCGAGAGCGAGGAGCGCGACGGGAGTCTCCCTGCCCATCTCCAGCCCCATATCCCGAGCGCAGAGGGGGCGGTCAAAGGCATTGATCCAGACGGAGCCGATCCCCAGGTCCTCTGCCTGGAGTTGCATGTAGGCGATCGCAATGGCGGTGTCGGTGTAGAGGGAGTTATTTTCCTTATCCGGATAGACGTAGGCTGCCGCATCCTCCCCCACGATCAGGAGCACCTCGCGGGCGGTGCGGAAGTGGGCTCTACTGTACCACTGCTCCGCCCGCTCGCGCATCTCCCGGCTGCGGATCCGGTAGATGTGGAAGGGCTGATTATTGCACGCTGTGGGAGCCTGCACCGCCGCATCGAGGATCAGCTGCATATCCTCCTCCGGTATCTCGCGTGCCGTATCGCACTGACGGACGCTGTAGCGCTCCATCACTAAGTCTCTGAAGTCCATTTGTCTCTGCTCTATGGAGTGATCTCCCCCTCTTCCAGCGGGTGGGGGAGTGACCCTTGGGTGCAAAAGTACCTAAATTCGTGTGCTTCCGTTTTACGACAATTATGTATCTTGCTCTGTCAACAATTAAGTCACTTCGCGCTCAATGGATAGGATAGTACTACCACCTTTAGAGGCAACGACCGGATCCTCTTCGGATTTGTCTGCGGTCTCCTCTCCTTCTGGCTCTTTGCCATGACGCTCCTCTAATGTCGGGCAACAGGACAATGTCACGATCCGTCAGGGAGCGATGGCCGCCTATCTCTACAATCTCATCATCATCGTCATTGCCTTTGCCATCATTTACTACTCCATCCCCAAGGCCCAGGGCAAGACTCCCGAGGAGTAAGGGCGAAATAGGGGGGCGGGTCTGACAAAAAGGCACACTTATCCCGTCAGAAAAATGTCGTACCTTTGTCCCCACGAGAGCCCGGGTGGCGGAATTGGTAGACGCGTTGGTCTCAAACACCAATGGAGTAACATCCGTACCGGTTCGATCCCGGTTCCGGGCACACGAAGGAAGAGCCTCCCTGGACACGATGGTCCGGGGAGGCTCGCTTTTTGCACTAATGTATGTGGGTGGCTTTTTGGTACCTTTGTTAGAGTAAAATTGTAATTAGGATATGTCACCATTTTCCATAATCCTTCTCCTCGTCCTCGGGGTGATCCTCTACTCCCTCTGGCCCTTGATACGCCAGGTGGCACGCATCAGTGCGGTCCATCGGCAGGTCGAGCGAGAGTACCGCCGACAAGAGGAGGCGGCCCAGGAGCAGGCAGCTCGTGAGGAGCGCGCTCAGAAGAGCAGTGCAGATATCCTCCGCGAGGCACAGCATGACCTCGGTGGAGGCAGCTATGTCGAGTATGAGGAGGTGGATGATGACACATCCGGCAACTCATGACACTACAATCACCAATAACTATAAATACAGTACACTATGAAGATGACTGAAAGACTGATCGCCGCTATTAACGAGCAGATCAACAAGGAGCTCTACTCCGCCTATCTCTACCGCTCTATGGCTCTGGATACAGCTGACCGCGCCCTCGATGGCGTGACCAAGTGGCTCAAGCTCCAGTCCCATGAGGAGGTCGAGCACGCCGAGGCGATGATCTCCTATCTCGAGGGACGTGGCGTGCGCCCCGAGCTGAAGCCGATCGCCGGGGTGCCCAATTCCTTCGGCACCCTCTGCGAGATCCTCACCCAGTCGCTCCACCACGAGCAGTCCATCACCAAGTCGATCGAGGAGATCGTCAAGATGGCCACTGAGGACGACGACTACGGAGTACGCGTCTTCTTTGAGAAGTTTGTCGTAGAGCAGGAGGAGGAAGAGGAGAGCGCACAGCACAACCTCGACCGCCTCGCACTCATCGGCGATTGCGATGGCGCCATCGCTATCTTCGACAAGGAGATGGGTATGCGCGAGTAAGAGTAGCGCGGTTTACAAGCGTGAGGATGGGAGACCTGCCTATCCTCACGCTTTTTTTGATGAAATTGCGGAAAGAGATCTCTTATCGCAAAAGGTCACCTGCAGTCACAAAATTATGGGTACCTTTGGCCAAACACTAAAACCAAATCACAACACAATCATGAAATCAGATATCGAGATCGCCAGAGAGGCAAAGCTGAAACCGATCCAGGAGATCGCTCAGTCACTTAATATCCCGGAGAAGGACTTCCTCCCCTATGGTCACTATATGGGCAAGATCAGCCTGGATGTCCTCAAGGAGAAGCAGCACGGTGCCGGGCACCTGATCCTCGTCACCGCGATCACACCTACCAAGGCCGGTGTCGGCAAGACTACCGTCTCCATCGGACTCGCCCTCGGGATG
>CAMXXM010000208.1 GCA_947253195.1 uncultured Porphyromonas sp. | reverse complement strand
CTACACCCATAAGGTTTCGTCGGCAGCGTCAGATGTGTATAAGAGACAGGGAGCGCTCCCTGCCGCTCGACTATCCGGTGGTGATCGTCGCCGATACCTTCAATCGTGTCGTCTACTTCCACCAGGGCTACACCATCGGCATAGGCGAGCAGATCGCTGAGGTCCTCTCACGGCTATGAAAAAATACTCCTACCTTACGCTCCTGACCCTCCTCCTACTCCTTCCTGCGTGCCAAAAGCAGGCGGAGCCGGTCAAGGAGACCGAGGCGCGTACCTACCCCGACTTTGTCGCCGCTGCGCCCCTCCTCCGTGTCCTCGATGATCGGTGGGAGGCGGGTGATCAGATCGGGATCTTCTCCTCACGCGAGACCGATGTCCCCTACGTCACGACGCATGGGGACGGCGCCTTTGTCCCTCGTGGTGATCGGCGTGTCTCCATGGCTCCTGATGGGGAGACCTTCCACGCCTACTACCCCTACAGCTATGGCGGTGGGGGATCTGTCTCCTTTGACCTACGAGACCAGTGCCCTCTGCTCTATGGGGAGGGAAAGGGAGTCCGGGGAGAGACGCAGGTGGAGCTCTCCTTCTCCCACCGACTCTCGCAGCTGCGGGTTCGCCTCGTCTCCGAGATCGAGGGGCTTGACCTCTCCGATGCGAGGGTGGAGCTGCAGGGCTATCGCTCCGGTGGACTGATGGAGAAGCGAAGTGGCACCATCGAGCCGGGGACCGCTGTCCACCCGCTCCCATCGTCACGGATCGGCAATACCTTCCTCACCTACATCCTTCCCGGGGAGATCATCGGTGATCCCGCCCATAAGATACAGATCGAGGTGGGGACCAAGTCCATCCTCCTCACGGAGCCCGCCATTAACGGGGTTGCCGAGACGGAGAGTGGCAAGTACTACGAGATCGTCCTGCACCTCAGGCGTACCCCCTCCGAGCCGACCACCGGTGAACTCTCAGCCTCTATCCGCTCCTTTGTGGAGGGCGGTGTGATCGAGGGGGACATCATCATCGACCCCGAGCCCTCCGCCAAGAGGTCTATCCTGCTGGAGGAGCACTTTGACTCCTCCCTCGGAGAGGTGACCAACCACACGGTCGTGGGGAAGGGGATCGGATTTGAGGTCACGGAGGGGTGCGCCGCCGTCACCGGTCGCCGTATTGGGATGACCAAGATCCTCCTGATGTCTCCCCCCTTTGACTTCACTGACATCTCTGGGGCGACTCTCTCCTTTGTCCACAGCATCAGCAGGGGGAAGCGTCCGTCTGAGGAGCAGATGCTCTACGTGACGACGGAGGAGATCCTGCCCGACTACCCCGAGGAGGCTCGCTGGATCCGGGTGGAGATCCCCAGGTACCCTGAGGCGGGGTCGGAGGACTTTGTGGCCAATGCGATTCCCCTCCCCGACTATGTCTATGGGCAAAAGCAGGTACGCTTTGCCTTCGTCTACAAGAGCCAAGACTATCAGGAAGCGCTCTGGCGCATCGATGATGTGGTGCTGAGGGTGGGCGAGAGTGACACCCCGCAAGAGGATCCCGCCACTCCGGGTCCAGGGGTCAAACCGACCGAAGGGCTGCTCTTCCCCGGGGCTGACTGCGAGAGCGAGACTGACCTCCGCGCCGCGCTCGGCAAGCAGGGTCTCCGCTCCTATGCGGTCATCTCTCGCGACCACGCTTATCCCGATCGGGGGCAGGTCCTCTCAGTCGTCAAGCAGCTGAGTGGCAACGACTACCTCCTTTCCTTCAAGGGCGCCATCCCCTCCGGGGCGAGGTCGCTCACGTTTCTGCTCAAGGGGACCGGCTCCGCCCGCTCCCTCTCCGTCAATGTCTACGGTGATCGGCTCGGCACCAATGGTCAGCAGAGCTACGTTTGCTACAATCTCGGTGAGGTGTCATCGCACGATAAGGTGCTACGGGCTGAGCCGCGAAACCTCTACAAGGGGACCATCGACACGCGAGGTCAGTGGGTCACGGTCACGCTGGACCTCACCTCCGTCGATCTCAATACGGATCCCGCGCGGGAGCTGCTTGCCATCAAGCTGGGAGGTGCCTCCGATGTCGCTCTGATGCTGGACGACTTTCGCTTCCGGTAGAACCGCTCCGTATAGACTTCGGATCTAACACCCCCCATTAGCCAGTTTATTATGAATCAAGCAAAAATGGTCGTCGGGATTGGCGAGGCCCTGTGGGATGTCCTCCCCGAGGGGAAGAAGATTGGTGGCGCTCCGGCCAACTTTGCTTACCACGTCTCCCAGCTCGGTCTTCCCGGTTGTGTCGTCAGCGCCGTCGGGGCGGACGCTTTCGGCAGACAGATCTTGGATAACTTCAGGGACAAGGGTCTCTGCACCCATATCGCCACCGTCCCTTACCCGACTGGTACGGTGCAGGTGGAGATAGATCAGGTCGGTGTCCCTCAGTATGTCATCCGAGAGGGTGTCGCATGGGACAATATCCCCTTTACACCCGACCTCATGGCTCTCGCACAGAGGACCACCGCTGTCTGCTTCGGCTCTCTGGCGCAGAGGAGCAGCGTCTCTCGCGCGACCATTAACCGCTTCATCGATGAGATGCCCAAGGAGAAGGACACCTTGATCGTCTTTGACGTGAATCTCCGGCAGGGATTTTTCACCAAGGAGATCCTCGATCAGTCGATGAAGAAGTGCAACGTGCTGAAGATTAATGATGAAGAGCTGATCGTCATCAGCCGCTTGCTCGGCTACCCCGGTACCGACCTCCGGAGCACGTGCCGGGACTTACTCAATCGGTACCACCTCCGTATGCTGATCCTGACCTGCGGGGTCAATGGCAGTCACATCTTCACCCCGGGGGATATCTCCTACCAAGCGACCCCTGAGGTAGAGGTGGCCGATACCGTCGGAGCCGGGGACTCCTTTACCGCCGCCTTCGTGGCGAGTATCATAAGGGGAATGTCTGTCTCGGAGGCGCACCGGAGGGCTGTCGATCTCTCCGCCTACGTCTGCACTCAGGTAGGCGCCATGCCGACCCTCCCCGCCGAGTTTATCACCTGATCGTCCTCCCCGAGGTGTGTGACACCCTCGAGGGGTCGGGGTGGTCAGTTGCGTCTCTCCTGCCGGTATGCACTTACATTTGCGACTCACTTATCCCGGCCTGATCTCCACAAGAGGTTGGACCACAAACTCACACTTAGATATGACGTACGGATACATCAGAGTCAGCAGCGACAAGC
>CAMXXM010000207.1 GCA_947253195.1 uncultured Porphyromonas sp. | reverse complement strand
CCTGAGGTCATGGGATCGTGCCCCATTCTCGCTACTGTCAACGACAAAGAGCTCAGACGGATCACCGCCTGAGCTCTTTTGCTTCTTTACTTATCCTCGAAGTGGTGGGGGTCGCAGCGGAGGAGATCCATGATTGTGGCAGGGGGCTGCTCCTGCTCCAGCTGGCTCCGCATATAGTCCATATAGGGCGCGACGTGGTCAAAGAACTTGTAAAACCCTCGGCAGAGGTAATTGAGCCCCGGCTCTCCGTACTCGTCTTGCGTAAAGCGGTTCTTGGGACACTCGCCCCAGCAGGCAAAGAGGTAGGGACACTCCCGGCACTGCCTCGGCAGCGCATCGTACTTATCTCGCCCAAACCGCTGTTGCCTCGGGCTGTACATCATCTCAATCAGCGTGCTTGAGCGGATATTTCCCAGCTTGTACTGCGGGAAGACGAAGTGATCACAGCTGTAGACATCCCCATTATACTCCATCACACCGGCATGACCGCAGTACTTCGCCATAGTGCAGACGCCCGGCTGGACGCCCATCCAATTGGCGAGCGTGGTATCAAAGATCTGTATGAAGTACTCCCCTACCCCGTCCCTCACCCAGACATCGAAGAGACCGCAGAGGAAGTCGCCCCACTGCTCCGGCGTGACGGAGAAGGAGGACAACCGACTCTCAGCGTCGGGCTCCCCGATAGTCGCCAGCCGACCATCCGCATGGTACCTCTCCACAATGGGGGCAAACTGTATGTAGTGGCAGCCAATGGACTTAAAGAAAGAGTAAAACCCCTCGGGGTCATCGGCATTGAGCGCATTGACGACGGCGAGGATATTGAAGTCCACCCCGTGCCTCTGCAGCAGCCGCACCCCACGCATCACGCGATCAAAGGAGGGCTTGTCGCTCGGGGTGCGCCTTAGGGCATCGTGATAGGCACGCGCTCCATCAAGGGAGACGCCGATGAGGAAGTGGTTGGACTTAAAAAATCGACACCACTCATCATTGAGCAAAGTACCATTGGTCTGAAGCGTATTGATAATGCGGTGCCCTCCGGCATACTTGCGCTGGAGCCGAATCGCCTTTTGATAAAAGGAGAGGGGACGCAAAAGCGCCTCACCCCCGTGCCAGGTAAAGACCACCTCCTCGGTCGACTGGCTCCCGATGTACTCACGCACATACCGCTCCAGCACCTCATCGCTCATCTGCTGGCTCTGAGGCAACGCTTCGTCTCGGTAGAGCTCTTTCTTCTCAAGATAATAGCAATAGGTGCAGGCGAGGTTGCAGAGCGACCCGGCCGGCTTCGCCATCACGTAGAGCGGTCGAGCAAGGGGATTACCGATCGGGGGGTGATCCGTCACGACTTAAAGAGGTACCTAAAGGCCTCATCCACCCGACTGACCGGCACGACCCTTATGGAGGAGCTCCTGCTGAGATCAAGGCTCTTGGCATTGTCCTGAGGGATGATGATCTGGCGGAAGCCGATCTTCTCCGCCTCAGCGACGCGCTGAGCAATACGAGACACAGCGCGCACCTCACCGCTCAGGCCCACCTCACCGGTGACGCAAATCTCTCGACTGATCGGCAGGTCAAGGCTGGAGGAGAGCACGGCAGAGAGGATGGCGAGGTCGATGCCCGGGTCGGTGATGTAGAGCCCGCCGGCGATATTGAGGAAGACATCCTTCTGCACAAGCTTGAAGTTTGCTCGCTTCTCCAGCACAGCAAGGAGCATATTGGCACGGCGGAGGTCTGTCCCCGTGGCAGCGTGCTGAGGATAATTGTAGACTGCTGAGGAGACTAATGCCTGCGTCTCCACGAGGAGTGGGCGGATCCCCTCCATGGTCACACCGATGCAGATCCCGCTCAGGCTCTGGTCGCTCCCCGAGAGGAGCATCTCGGAGGGATTGGTCACCTGCCGGAGCCCCTCCTGCTTCATCTCGTAGAGGCCAATCTCAGAGGTGTTGCCGAAGCGATTTTTCAGAGACCTGAGGATCCTATACTGGTGGTTTCGGTCGCCCTCAAAGCGGAGGACGGTATCGACCAAGTGCTCCATGATCTTTGGTCCGGCGATCTCACCATCCTTGGTGATGTGGCCGATGATGATCACAGGGATATTGGTATGCTTCGCAAAAGCCATCAGCGCCGAGGTACACTCCCTCACCTGTGCGAGACTGCCGGGTGCAGAGTCACTGCGGGAGGTTCGCATCGTCTGGATGGAGTCGACGACCAGCAGGTCGGGGCGAGTGGACTGGGTGGTCTCAATGATCATATCGACGTCCGTCTCCGAGTAGAGGAGGCATCGGGAGATCGCCGAGGCGTCGGTGATACGCTCCGCCCGGATGCGTATCTGCCCCATACTCTCCTCCCCGCTGACGTAGAGCGTGGTGATGTCGGGATTGCGCAGCACGCTCTGCAGGACAAGGGTACTCTTGCCGATGCCCGGCTCACCACCCATCAGGACGAGGGACCCCTTGACGAGCCCCCCTCCGAGGACGCGATTGAGCTCACCATCACGCATGTCCATACGCGGAGCGCTCTCGGGCGACACCTCACAGAGCGGTACCGGCCGGTGTCCTCCCTCAGTGCGATCACTTCGGATCTTCACCCCCGGGAGATCATCCCGGACGCGAAACTCCTTGAGACTATCCCACTCCCCACAGGAGGGACAGCGCCCCAGCCACTTGGGGAAGTCCTCGCCGCAGTTGCTGCAGACGTAGACCACCTTGTCCTTGCTTCCGCTCATCACTCGGTGCAGAATTGCTTGTAGTACTCGACACTCTCCGGGAGCCGCTCGCTGACGTCCTCGGCATCGGCACTGAAGAAGGAGAATATGCGCCCAAACCTTGCTCCCGCATAGCCGATACTGCTGATGATGGGGACAAAGAGACCCTGCAGACCGTCCTCTCCGTACACCTCCTCCGAGGGGACACCGGCAGAGGTGGCGAGGTCAATCAGCTTTCCATCGAGCGTGCCCTCTCCACCGGCTGCCGATCCGGCGCCCCACACCTGGTCGATCCAGCACTTCATCACCCCGGGGACGGACATCCAGTAGAGAGGAAACTGCAGGATCACCCGATCCGCCTCACGGAGCAGCTTCTTCTCCGCCTCCACGTCAAAGGTCATGCCCGACCCACAAGCATCAGCGAGGCAGTGGATCGTAAGGTCGGGATCATTCATCGCTCTCAGACCCTCGACCCAGCCCTTTGACACGGTAGACTCCTCCAGATGGGGATGTCCCACGACAACTAATGTCTTCATAAG
>CAMXXM010000206.1 GCA_947253195.1 uncultured Porphyromonas sp. | reverse complement strand
AGTGCTGACGGCGGATAGCCACAGCGTTAATAGTTTTTTCCATCACTATTAGCGTCCTCCCCGGTGCCGACTTTTGCCGGCAGAGTGTCTTGTAGCACTTTATCCTTAACTTTGTTGAGTTGTTTTACGAAAGCTATAGAAAAAGTATGTCGTACGGATTGCTAAAGGGGAAGAGGGGAATCATTTTTGGGGCGCTCAATGAGAAGTCCATCGCCTGGAAAGTGGCTCAGCGCTGCCATGAGGAGGGCGCCACACTCGCCCTCTCAAATACTGCCGCAGCGCTGCGCTTCGGCACGCTCGATAGGCTGGCAGAGGAGACCGGTAGCATCGTCATCCCGGCGGATGCCACCTCGGTCGAGGAGCTGGAGCGAGTCTTCACAGAGGCGATGGAGCAGCTGGGCGGGACGATCGACTTTGTACTCCACTCGATAGGCATGAGCCCCAACATCCGCAAGCGGATCCCCTACGAGGAGCTTAGCTACAAGAATTACGAGAAGACCCTCGACATCTCTGCGGTGTCCTTCCACAAGATGCTCTCGGTCGCCAAGCGGCTAGATGCGATCAGCGAGTGGGGCTCGGTGGTGGCGCTCACCTATATCGCGTCGCAGCGCTCCTTTGTCGACTACAATGATATGGCGGATGCCAAGGCGATGCTCGAGTCGATCACCCGGAGCTTCGGGCTGATCTATGGGGAGTCACGCCACGTGCGTATCAATACGATCTCCCAGTCGCCCACCGCGACCACTGCCGGTGAGGGGATCGAGGGGATGGAGCAGCTGCGCCTCTTTGCCGACCGGATGTCGCCTCTCGGCAATGCCGACGCGGACGACTGTGCGGACTACTGCGTCGCGCTCTTCTCCGACCTGACACGCAAGGTGACGATGCAGAATCTCTACCACGACGGCGGCTTCTCCTCCGTCGGCATCACCCGCTCCGCCCTCGAGCAATTCTTCTCGTAAGCCACGGTGGATGAAGATACATATGTATCTCTTTCGCTACATTTGTACCAAAGGAGACACTAACTCAACCGAACTACCATGGCTAAGAAGAATTTTGTACTCGATACCAACGTGATCCTCCACGACTACCAGTGCGTGAAGAATTTCCAGGAAAACAACGTCTACATCCCCATCGCCGTCCTCGAGGAGGTGGATAAATTCAAGAAAGGCTACGAGCAGATCAACTACAATGCTCGCGCCTTTACCCGCATCATCGACAAGGCGATCGAGAAGGAGACGGAGAAGGATACGAAGCACAAGGGGAGCAAGCTCCACGACTTCATCACCAAGGGCATCTCGGTCAATGACGATGGTGGGCGCGTCTATATCCTCACCGAGGGACAGCATCACCCCAAGGTGCAGGCAGCCTTTGGGGAGGACATCAAGGATCACCGCATACTCTCCACCGCACTGACACTGATGGACGAGCGTCACGGCGAGGAGACGGTACTCGTGAGCAAGGACGTCAATATGCGGCTCAAGGCGCTCTCCCTCGGGCTCGAGGCGGAGGACTACACGACCGACAAGATCAGGCAAGAGGACCCCAATCGACCCGAGCAGCACGAGATAGAGATCGCCGACGACAGCGCCGTGGACAGCCTCTACGTCGCCGGGGGCAAGGGCGTCCCCGTGGAGGAGCTCTCCCTGCCGGTCACCGTGGTACCCAATCAGACTTTTGTCCTCAAGGCCCCCAACTCCTCCGCACTCTGTCGTGTGGACAACGAGGCGAAGACCATCCGCACGGTGGAGAAGAAGAGCTACTTCGGCATCACCCCACGCAATGCGGAGCAGGCGCTCGCCTTCGATGTGCTGATGGACCAGTCCCTCTCCCTCGTCGCCCTCACCGGTACCGCCGGTACGGGTAAGACGCTCCTCGCCCTCGCCGCCGCCCTCGCACAGGCCGAGGACTACCGCCAGATCCTCCTCGCCCGACCGATCGTCTCCCTTGCCGACAAGGACATCGGCTTCCTCCCGGGGGACTATAAGCAGAAGATCATGCCCTATATGCAGCCGCTCTTCGACAATCTCAATGTGATCAAGTCACAGCTCGGCTCTGGGTCCGCCGCTGCACAGGAGATCGATGCCATGCTGGGCGATGAGCGCTTAGTGGTCGAGGCACTTGCCTACATCCGTGGTCGAAGTCTCGGCGACGTGATCTTCATCGTAGACGAGGCACAGAACCTCACCCCCCAGGAGATCAAGACCATCATCACCCGCGCCGGTGACCACGCCCGTATGATCTTCACCGGAGACGTGCAGCAGATCGACTCGCCCTACCTCGACAGCAGGAGCAACGGCCTCGCCTACATGATCGAGCGGATGCGCGGTGAGGACTGCTTTGCACACGTCAATCTCATCCACGGCGAGCGGTCGCACCTGAGCGACCTCGCCGCACGTAAGCTGTAGTAACTCCACCTCTTTTTATGACAAAAAAAAGGAAACCGATACAATTCAGTCTCGTCTACCGAGACATGTTTCAGAGCTCGGGGAAGTACCAGCCCCTCGCCCACCAGCTGGAGCGGGTCGCCCCGGCGATCATCGACATGGGCTGCTTCTCCCGAGTGGAGACGAATGGAGGCGCCTTTGAGCAGGTCCAGCTGCTCGCCGGTGAAAACCCCAACCAAGCTGTCCGGACTTTTACCAAACCCTTCCGCGAGGCGGGGATCAAGACCCATATGCTCGACCGAGCGCTCAATGCCCTCCGGATGTACCCCTGTCCGTCGGACGTGCGGCGGCTGATGTACAAGGTGAAGCACGCTCAGGGAGTCGACATTACCCGCATCTTTGACGGGCTCAATGATCCCCGCAACGTCATCCCCTCGATCCGGTACGCCAAGGAGGCGGGGATGACCCCACAGGCTACGCTCTGCATCACCCACTCGCCCGTCCACACGGTAGACTACTACGCCACTCTCGCCGACACGCTCATCGAGGCGGGGGCTGAGGAGATCTGTCTCAAGGATATGGCCGGCATCGGTCGACCGACAGTCATTGGCCAGATCGTCCGACGGATCAAGGAGGCGCACCCCGACATCGTGATCGAGTACCACGGCCACATCGGACCCGGCTTCTCCGTCGCGTCAATGCTCGAGGCGGCACGCGCCGGAGTGGACATCCTCGACACTGCCGTGGAGCCGCTGTCGTGGGGTAAGATCCACCCCGACGTGATCACCATCCGGGAGATGCTGAGGGCGGACGGCTTCGAGGTTCCGGAGATCAATATGAAGGCGTATATCTGTCTCTTATACACATCTCCGAGCC
>CAMXXM010000205.1 GCA_947253195.1 uncultured Porphyromonas sp. | reverse complement strand
GTCCGGCAGCTCCCGAACCAGCTCTGCGCGCAGCATCATGGAACCAAACGGAAAGCTTCCTGCCTTATCAATCAGCTCCTCTGCGCTCAAATCCCGATCACCCCGGTAGGGCCGCATCAAATTTCGATTGATCAGCTCTCCCTTTTCGTCAAAGGCGGGTACAAAGAGACTCTTGAGGAGCTTGGCGGCGTGGTTGCCGTCCTTGAGCCTTGCCCAGAAATTGATCTTCCACGCTCGGCTCCAGCCTGTGCCGGCATCGCCTCGCCTCCGGAGGGTGACGCGTGCCGCCTCGGCCAGCTCGGGAGTCTCCCGTGTGGTGATCGCATCTCCGGGGTAGAGCCCGTAGAGGTGCGAGACGTGGCGGTGGTGGATGTCCATCTCGCGGTAGTCCTCGAGCCACTCCATGAGGTAGCCCTCCTTGCTGACCTGCATCGGCGGGAGGAGCGGCAGGGCATTCGCTATCCGGGTCAGGTCGGGATCGTAGGTGCCGAGGATCTCGGCGGCGCGCAGTGTGTGGCGGTAGAGCTCGCCGACCAGCTGAGTGTCCATCGTCGGCCCCATGCAGATGTAGGCGATGTGGGTCGAGTCGCCGGGGAGGTAAAAGCCATTCTCCGGCGAGGAGGAGGGGGCGGTGACGAGCCGTCCGTCCTTCGGCTCCCGGATCATCGTGGAGAGGAAGAAGCGGGACGCGTCGAGGAGTGTCGGGTAGATCGTTCTGAGGTAGGTGGTGTCGCGGGTAAAGTCGTAGTGGTCCCAGAGGTGGCGGCAGAGCCATGCCCCTCCCGTCATCGTCGCTCCCCAGGAGGCATCCTCACCGGGAGCGGTGTAGTAGAAGGGGTTGGTCATCATGTGCGCCACCCATCCCTCAGCGCAGTAGAAGTGCTTGGCGGTCTTCCGCCCGCTCTCCCGCAGGGCGGTGGTGAAGTCGATCAGCGAGCGATGAAGTTCGGAGAGATTGGCCACCTCGGCGGGCCAGTAATTCATCTGGACGTTGATATTAAGGTGGTAGTCCGCATTCCACGGCAGCTGGATCCCTTCGCCCCAGATCCCCTGTAGATTGAGCGGCCAGCTGTCAGGACGGCAGCCGGAGATCATCAGGTAGCGGCCGTACTGGAAGTAGAGTGCCGCGAGGGAGGGATCCTCATTGTCCTGATAGCGGCGGATGCGGTAGTCGGTCGTCCGCTCGGCTGCCTCCGTAGGCGCCCCGAGGTGGAGGCTCACGCGGTCGAAGAGCCGACTGTACTCCTTGAGATGCCTCTTGTAGATCGTCTCGTAGGCGAGGTCCTCCACCTCATCCAGTCGGTCTGACGGTGGCTCCGGGGCGACACCGCCGGCGGGGATGAGGTCGGTCCGAGCGGCGATGAGGAGGATCACGTCATCGGCGTGGGAGACGGAGAGGCGGCTCCCCTTCACTCGCATCTTGCCGCCGGTCGGGATGCAGCGCACCTCCGCCTCGTAGCGGGTCCCCTCGCCACCAAAGCCATCCGGCAGCGAGCCGGTCAGGCGTAGTCCCTCGGCCGTCCCCTTGATCGTGCCACCCTCGGGGCGGGAGAGAGAGAGGTTAAAGGAGACCTTCCCCTTATGGTCCGCACCGAGGTGGATCACCAGCACATCGTCCTTACGCGAGGCGAAGTAGGAGCGATTGTACCGCACCCCATTGAGGTCAAAGAACGTATGTGCCACCGCCGTCTGCAGGTCCAGCTCGCGCCGGTAGCCCGTCTCCGCTCCCTTAGGCAGGTGGTGGTCGAGGGTCATGTAGGCGAGCATCTGGTAGCTGCCGTAGGGCGAGTGGGCGCCGTCGGGGAGTCCGCTCCCCTTGCCTCCGCAGCGGAAGTACTTGTACATCAGCCTCTGCGCACAGAGATTGTCCCCGTCGAGGAGCGCATGTCGGATCTCCGGCAGGTGGCTCACCGCGTCGATGTCGTAGGCAGTACTGTCGATACTGCCGCTCCACATGGAGATCTCATTGAGGATCAGTCGCTCGCTCCGCACCTCGCCGCCGGTCATCAGCCCGAGCCGGCCGTTGCCGATCGGCAGCATGGCCTCGAAGACCTTCGCCGGGCGGTCGTAGCGGAGCTTGAGTGGGGTCTCCTCAGCGTGGAGAGGGAGCGAGAGGAGTGTCGTAAGGATCAGTAGGAGGTAGCCTCTTAGTCTCATAAGGGAGTGGGGATTACAGAAGAGACTCGAAGTAGTCCAGCAGCTCCTCTCTCCCCTCGCTCTTGAGCGATGAAGTGACGAAGTAGGGTGGCAGCTCGTCCCACTCCTCACGGAGCTTATCGAGGTAGGCGTCTACGCTGCGACGGGCAGCCGACTTGGAGAGCTTATCTGCCTTCGTGAAGATGAGGGCAAAGGGTACATTATTCACTCCGAGGTGATTGATGAAGTCGAGGTCGATCCGGAGCGGTGCGTGGCGTATGTCGATCAGCACAAAGAGGCAGGACATCTGCCACCGCCGGCTCACGTAGTCATCGATCATCCGCTCGAGCTGCTGCCGCATGGGCTTCGGCACCTTGGCGTAGCCGTAGCCGGGCAGATCGACGATGTAGAAGCGGTCGTCTATGAGGAAGTGATTGATCAGCTGAGTCTTGCCGGGCGTCTGGGAGGTCTTGGCGAGATCCCTCCGCTGGGTCAGCATATTGATCAGGGAGGACTTCCCGACGTTGGATCGCCCGATGAGCGCCAGCTCCACACGATCGTCTTCGGGGCACTCCGCTACGCTGCGACTGCTCTTGATGAATGTTGCCTCTTTTATTTCCACCGGTATATGGTCTCTGCTTAGCGTTGCTTGGGGGTAAAAAGGTCTGCCACACCGGCGCTGAGCCTCTGGGCATTGCTGCGCACAGTGTGGAGGAAGTCAAAGATCGTCTTGTCTCGGTCCTCAGGCCTGCCGGAGCAGACGCTCAGGCTGCGCGGCACCGCCTCTACCCGGAGCTCGTGGGTCTCCTCCATCGCATCGCCGTCGATGTGGTAGATGACCGACTTGTCGGTCCGGATCGTGATCTGTCGGCCGCGCAGCTGTCGGGTGTACTTGCTCTCTGTCAGGTCGCCGCTGAAGAGTCGGTAGGCGACTATGCCTGCCTCACCGGCCGGAAACTCCTCGATAGCCGTCACGTCCAGCATGCCGTCCACCATCGACGCATCCGGTGCGATGAAGGCGTTGTTGCCATACTGCGATGCATTAGCCACCGAGACGACGTAGGCGTGCACTTCGCTCTCCTCCCCGTCGATGGTCATCCTATAGTCCCTGTCTCTTATACACATC
>CAMXXM010000204.1 GCA_947253195.1 uncultured Porphyromonas sp. | reverse complement strand
ACTTTGTCTCATCCCACGGGCGACCCGATGTAATCATCGCCGATCCGCCTCGAGCCGGTATGCACCCCGATGTACTGCAGACGATCCTGCATGCTCACCCCGACCGCATCGTCTACGTGAGCTGTAATCCCGCCAGTCAGGCACGAGATTTGCAGACTCTTCAGGAGGAGTACACTGTCGCCGTGACGCAGCCGGTGGATATGTTTCCGCAGACGCACCATGTCGAGAATGTCATCCTCCTCGTCCGTAAGTAAGTCACACCATTTTATTTCAATACATCCCGACTTTTGACAACTTCGACCACCACACACGAGCGCACGGAAGCGCTAGTCCACAGTATCTTAGAGGGCCTCAGGGCCAAGAAAGGACACGCCATCACCATCCTCGACCTGCACCGCCTGCATGATCGACCCACCGACTATATGATCATCGCTGAGAGCAACAGCCCCACAGGCATAAGCACTCTCGAGGAGTCGGTCCGCGAGGTGGTGGAGGAGCAGGCTGGTGAGCGTCCCATCCGCGTCCACAAGGGGAGCGGTGAGTGGATCGCCATGGACTACGTAGATGCGATGGTCCACCTATTCACGCCGGAGCTCCGCACCTTCTACCATCTTGAGCAGATGTGGGAGGATGCCGACCTGACCCGACTGGAGGACGAAGTCTGAGATGTATTATAGAGAACTGATCAACTAGTATGCCAAATAAATCCATGCCTCAGAGAGGCAACCCGAAGCGCAAGCCAAATATCAATATCGGCTGGATCTTCATGATCATCATGATGGTGATCCTGGGGCTCTACTTCTTCGGTGACAATAACTCCGCCCGCTCCGTCAAGTGGTCTGACTTCCAGACCTTGATGGAGGATGATGCCTTTGAGTCCATCACCGTCTACTCCTCTAAGGGGAAGGTGGATGCCACCCTCCGCCAGGGTAAGGAGGGACGTCTCGTCGACCTCGGCATCATACCGGCCGAGCAAGTCAAGCAGACCCGCCCGCGCCTCCTCGGCGCCACCCAGGTCACGTCAGAGATGCCGGGGGCAACCGCCTTCAACGACATCTATCAGAGGATCAAGAGCTCCGACAAGCCGATCTCTACAGAGATCTCGTACGTCAACCAGAGCATCAGCATCTGGACCATACTCCTGCAGACCTTACCCTTCCTCCTCCTGATCATTTTCTCGATCTGGATGATGAGAGGCTTCTCCGGTATGGGCGGTCGCGGCGGTGTGATGAATGTCGGCAAGTCGAAGGCACAGCTCTTTGACCCGGAGACAAAGGTGAAGACCACCTTTGACAACGTTGCCGGCCTCTATGGTGCCAAGCAAGAGGTGATGGAGGTGGTTCACTTCCTCAAGGAGCCGAAGCGCTACACCCACCTCGGCGGTAAGATCCCCAAGGGCGTACTCCTCGTAGGGCCTCCCGGGACCGGCAAGACACTCCTCGCCAAGGCTGTTGCCGGTGAGGCGGGCGTGCCATTCTTCTCCCTCAGCGGCTCAGACTTCGTCGAGATGTTTGTCGGCGTGGGGGCCAGCCGTGTGCGGGATCTCTTCAGCACGGCAAAGGAGAAAAGCCCCTGCATCATCTTCATCGATGAGATCGACGCCATCGGTCGGGCGAGAGGAAAGAATGCCGGCTTCGGGGGCAACGATGAGCGGGAGAATACCCTCAATCAGCTGCTGACGGAGATGGACGGCTTCGACACCAATAGCGGAGTCATCGTCATGGCGGCCACCAACCGTGCCGACATCCTCGACAAGGCGCTGATGCGTGCCGGCCGCTTTGACCGACAGATCTACATCGACCTGCCTGACCTCAATGAGCGGAAAGAGATCTTCCTCGTGCACATGAAGGGGCTCAAGCTGGCGCCCGGCGTGGATCCGGATAAGATGGCTCGCCAGACGCCGGGATTCTCCGGGGCAGACATTGCCAACGTCTGCAATGAGGCGGCACTAATCGCTGCCCGTGAGTCGAAGAATGCCGTGGAGGCAGTCGACTTCTCCAACGCTGTCGACCGCGTCGTCGGTGGACTGGAGAAGAAGAGTGCCATCATCACCAAGTCGGAGAAGAAGATGATCTGCATCCACGAGGCAGGTCACGCCACCATCAGCTGGCGCCTCCGCTATGCCAATCCGCTCGTCAAGGTAACCATCGTACCGAGAGGGCGCGCACTCGGAGCCGCTTGGTATATGCCTGAGGAGCGTCAGATCGTCCCCAAGGAAGCGATCGAGGACGAGATGTGCGCGACCCTTGGTGGTCGTGCCGCTGAGGAGCTCTTCATCGGGCACATATCCACCGGGGCCTCCAACGACCTCGAGAAGGTGACCCGCATGGCACAGGCGATGGTGGTCAATTACGGTATGAGCGACAAGATCCCGAATGTCAATTATCAGGACAATCAGGGTGAGTACAACTTTACCAAACCCTACAGCGACGAGACAGCCCGACTGATCGACCAGGCGATCCGGAGGATCATTGCGGAGCAGTATGAGCGCGCCAAGAAGATCCTGCGGGAGGAGGAGAAGGGTCATCACGAGATGGCAGACCAGCTCTTCCAGCGCGAGGTGATCTACACCGAGGATGTGGAGAAGATCCTCGGCAAGCGCCCATGGGACTCCCGAGCTGAAGAGCTACTCAGGGATGCGGAGGAGCAAGGGGGCGAGGTCAAGGAGGAGACCCCTCACGAGACCGAGACACCCGACCACCCCTCTGACGAGCCTAAGAGCACACCCTCGGCGGGCAGGACTACTCCCCCACCCCCGCCATTTTCCTCTAAGACTGAGGAGGAGGACTCGTGCAGTGACCAGGTCCACGACTCCGGCATCCTCGGGGCAGACTCCTGCGGAGACTGATTAGCGGCACCGCTCTAAGCACGCACAAGCGTAAGAGATCGAGGCTCTCTTGCCCGGAAGGGGCGAGGGAGCCTCGATCTCTTTTTTTGCCCCTTACGTCACCTGTGCAGGGGCTGCGACAAGGACAGGTCCGTCCCCTTTCCTGTAGTAGAAGTTACATAATGGCTCTCATCGTCCTTCTCGTCCATGTGGAGTCGGCAGACCCCGCACTCCTTTTTCACCTCCTTCAGCTCAAAGAAGGATCTCCTCCGAACAAACGACGATATAAGCTCCCTTATCTCTGCTGTTTCCATACACTCTGACTACTTCCCACTCTATTATCCATTGTCTCCTCAGCAAAGGTAATCCCTTCCTCCGCCCTCTCCCAGCACATCAAAATGCAAATTAGCCAAACTTCAACCTGCGGAATTGAGGGAGTTGTATTC